>SFBL01000155.1 GCA_007095785.1 Microcystis aeruginosa Ma_SC_T_19800800_S464 | reverse complement strand
CGCATTTACCAATGTATCTAACTTCCCCAGGTTTGTCAACCCCTTTTGGCAAAATTTTTTGATCTTTTTTCTATCCCTTGCTACGTAAGCCTTTCAGCTTTTGGTCTTTTGGGGTGGTCCTTTGCTCAGAACTGTCGGTGCGGATATTTTAGTTTATTTGTACTAAATATTCCCTCTATTTAATTTTTTCTTCAGTACCTCTCGATCGCTGGGTCGATTTTGGGGTATGGTTCCTTGAGAATCTATTTTCTGATCGGAAAGCCCTCATGTCTCGCCGCGCTGCTTTACAATCCTATTTACTGGTGCGTTTACTCCTAGCTCCCTTGATGTTATGGACGATTGTGACGGTGGTTTTTCTGCTGATGCGTGTTGCTCCCGGTGATCCCACGGATGCGATTTTAGGCAACCGCGCTCCTGAAAGTGCCAAAAATGCCCTAAGAGAACAGTTAGGACTGAATAAACCCCTATTTTTCCAGTACCTAGACTATATTTTCAATCTAATGCGTCTCAATTTAGGAGACTCTTTAACCAGTAAAGGGGTGACGGTATGGGAGATTATTGCTAAACATTTTCCAGCGACGGTGGAACTAACTTTTTATGGAATGCTAATTGCGGTGATAGTGGGAGTCGGATTGGGAATTATCACTGCTTCTCGTCCGAATACTCCCTTAGACGCGGGGGGACGTTTATTTGGACTGATAACCTATTCCTTGCCGATTTTTTGGGTGGGAATGCTCTTACAGCTAATTTTTGCGGTACAGTTGCGCTGGTTTCCCTTGGGGACTCGTTTTCCTTTGAGTGAAACTCCACCCCAGACAATTACGGGTTTATACACCCTTGATAGTCTGATGACTCTACAACTAGATAAGTTGCCTACAGCTTTGTATTATCTAGCCTTACCTAGTTTTACTCTCGGCATTCTCTTGAGTGGGATTTTTGAACGGATGGTGCGAGTTAATCTGAAACAAACTTTGCAAGCGGACTATGTAGATGCGGCAAAAGCGAGAGGAATACCAGAAAAAACGATTATGATCGCCCATGCGCTGAAAAATGCCCTAATTCCCGTAATTACTGTCTTAGGATTAACTTTTGCGGCTCTTTTAGGTGGTGCAGTCTTGACAGAAGTTACTTTTTCTTGGCCGGGTTTGGGAAATCAGTTATATCGGGCGATTTCTCTGCGGGATTACCCAACAGTGCAGGGATTAATGGCTTTTTTTGCGACAATAGTGGTTTTTGCCAGTATTTTAATCGATTTAATCAATGCTTACATTGATCCTCGCATCCGTTATTAATCAGGGAGAGGGAATTATGAAGTGGGGAAGTGGGGAGTTTGAGCATTTGTACTAAAATGCTAATAGGCAGTTTAAAGACAGTATAGCTTGACATAAGACAACGGCCGTGAAATTGATGTCACGGCTAATAAAAAATGGATCAGGATTGTTTTTTATCCCTAGTTTGTTGTTAGGTGATTGCCGACTGATTAATCATGGTTGAATGTTAATCGGCTTTTCCTTTTAGAGAGACGAAATCAGATCTATGGGAATTACTATTGTTACCATTTTGCGGAGGATGAGAACGATTTATCATTTCTGGGGTAGTGGGTAAACCCTGTTTCATTTCTGCCACTTTTAGGAGGATTAAATACTCATAAAAAGCTTGCAGAGTACACCAAGCAAAACCAGCTTTACCATCGAGAATTCCTGCCAAGATAAAATACATATAAAACCAACGAAGCAAGGGACGAAAAGGCAATCGTAGGGATAAATCTTTTAAAGCTCTCCGTCTATCTACTTCGGTTTTACCAAAAAATAAATTTTTCCAACTAACACCCCCGTTAGCCAACTGATGTAGGGTTTCTGCTGCTTCATCGGTAGAATAACGATTATGTTTTTCAATCCAACGACTTAAACCTTTACTACAGGTATAGTGGGGATAGGTTTCTTGTAAAAAAGAGGTTTTTCCTCGACATTCTTCTCTTTCCGTGTGACCATAATCGCTAAACCAGACTTGATCTTTTCTAAATAGACGCATTTGATAACGGGGATACTGGGTGCTGCGACGGATCCAAGTTCCCATAAACATAACTCTTTCGGCCACATAAAAACCGGTAAATTCCTGTTGTTGCGTGGCACGCAGACATTCTGCGTAGAGTTGGGGTGTCATCCTTTCGTCTGCTTCGAGAATATAAACCCAATCGTATTTAGTCTCGATATTTTCTAACATCCAAGTTCTTTGTTTACCATGACTCTCGAATTGATGCTGAATCACGCGCACTGGATAACGAGAAGCGATCTCTACTGTGCGATCGCTACTGTAGGAGTCAACCACAATCACATCATCGGACAGAAGTGCCGATTCCACACAGGCGGCAATATCAATTTCTTCGTTATGGGTGAGAATGTAAATGGAAAACATAGATATAGTATGGTGTTTGATTATACGAAACCCGATCGGGTAGTAGTCCTATTGTGTACCGGAAAAATTGGAATGAAAACCCTTATTATCCCAGAAATTTTCTTAAAACTGCCAGACTGAGCCTATTCTACCCTCGATCGCCATTTTGTCAATATTCCTTAAGTATTACTTGAAAAATTCTTTACCTGAGCTTGCGGCAACCGGCAAGGAGCTATTCCCCGCCATGAGATAATAGACGGTGCTTTATGTCTCCAGTAATTTTCGATGACTGCTGTTTCCGAGTGTTTTCGTTCTCTCCGTTCCCAGGGGAATTGTGCCTTAATTCCCTTTATTACTGCCGGTGATCCCGATTTATCTACTACTGCCCAAGCTTTACGCATTTTAGACCGGGCAGGGGCTGATCTGATCGAATTGGGGGTTCCCTATTCCGATCCTCTTGCCGATGGTCCGGTTATTCAAGCGGCAGCCACTCGCGCTTTAAATCGGGGTGTCAAGTTGGAAGATGTGCTAGAAATCGTCAAAAATGCTCGGGGAGAGGTGAAAGCTCCGATTATTCTCTTTACTTACTATAATCCTATCTATCATCGCGGGATAGATGTCTTTTTAGACCAAATTAAAGCAGCCGGGGTGAGTGGTTTGGTGGTTCCTGATTTACCCCTAGAGGAAGCGGAAAGTCTGCTGCAACCGGCTGCCGCTAAGGGAATTGAAGTGATTTTATTGGTAGCGCCTACCAGTCCCCCGGAACGAATACAAGCGATCGCCCTACAATCCCAAGGTTTTATTTATCTGGTGAGTGTCACGGGAGTGACGGGAATGCGGAACCAAGTGGCCACCAGAGTGGAGGAATTGCTCGATTCTATCCGTTCTGTCACCGATAAACCCGTGGGGGTAGGATTTGGCATTTCTGACGCGACACAGGCGCTACAGGTGAAAAACTGGGGTGCTGACGCGGTAATTGTGGGTAGTGCCATGGTTAAACGTTTGGCTGATAATTCCCCCAGCGATGGGTTAAAATCCCTCGAAGAATTCTGTCGTAGTTTAAAACAGGCGATTCAGTGAGGGGTTAGAGGTTGTTCTAAAGGAACTCCGGCTGCGGGGCGATCGAGGTATAATACTAAATCCAGTTATTAAAGACTGATTATTTATTTCCCCTTTTGCCCTTTGCCTCCTGCCTTTTGCCTGTCCTCATAAGTAGCCTATACTCAACGGATTTAGTAGAATCTCTCTCGGATTGCCTTCTCTGCTGGTTTTAACGCTCGGTGGTGGCAGTAGGGATTGTTCCCCTAAAAGAGCATTGTACCTTGTTCTACGGCTGGCGATCACGAATAAAACTTTTCGTACTCATCATGACGGATTCTCTATCCATAACCGATATGCTTTCCTAGCTCCGGCTTTGAGTGCCGGCTTCAAGTCGCTACAAAATAGGTGGTCGCACTGGGTGTTACCACTACTTGGGACAGGGTAATATGTCGCTGTTTTGACCTTATTCAAAGGTATCAGAAACGGTAGTGATCCGATAGTAGTGGCGTAGCTCTCTTGCTTATCTAGCCTGAGTTGTGTAGAATATTGACTAATAAAAATAATTACTGGACAAATGTCAAGAATTTGCTTTTTATGACTGCTGTTTTTATCAATATCTTCTCTTGGATCATTAAATTTTGGTTGGATTGCGATGAAGGTTTAGAACAGAATCTTCTAACAAAAGATTCACAAGCTTCAATATTTCTTTGTCCTAAATGTGGTTCTTGCCATACCATCAAAAATGGTTCTACACATAATGGCAAACCAAAACGTAAGGGTAAAGATTGTGGTCAACCGTTTGTAATTAATCCTAGTAATAAAACCGTCTCTAACGAAACCAAAAAATTAATAGATCTACCTCTGCTAGAAAGAATTTCTTTCGAGGTATTGCTAGAGTAACTGGAGTGAGTTGGTCATGGTTACAAAACTATGTTAATAATAAATTTAGCCAAGTTCCTCGCCAGGTAAAGGTTACAGACAAACCTAAAGGCAAATTAATCATAGAAATTTTTGTGATGACATCGAAGCTAACAATGATGCAACTCTCGAAGAATTATCGGACTTACTGTATGAAAAGACACAGGTAAAAGTCAGTAGAGTCACCCTGGGGCTGCTTACACAAAAACTCAATTACAGTTTCAAAAAAAAACACTACACGCGGCGAAAAAAGAAAGTGACAGGGTACAGCAAAAAAGAGTGGAATACTGGTCAGAAGTTCGGGAAATTGAGGCATCAAAACTAATTTTTATCGATGAATCGGGGGTAAATTTAGCCCTTTTGAGACTCTATGCTAGAGCCTTAATTGGCCAAAGAGATCGGGGAAGAAAACTGACAGGGGGACAAGCAAGCTGAAAAGCTTATGTAGCATGGAATACAGACAAAGACTCCAAAAAAAGATAAGTCATATATAGTAAATATGACCTAAATAACGAAAATGATAAGTGAACTATACCAGAAAGTCTTAGAAAATGAACTGGGGCGATCCAGATATATACTGTTGTTAATGATAGTTGGAACCTTGCAAATACTAAAGCAAGCCAAGTTAGAGATATTTGCAGAAGCACTACCAATACCAATTCTGTTTGAGAGTCGGAGAAAAAAATAAAAATAT
>SFBL01000154.1 GCA_007095785.1 Microcystis aeruginosa Ma_SC_T_19800800_S464 | reverse complement strand
CCCGCATTTCTCACAAAGAAAGAGAATGGAGTGTCTGAAAGCCCTACCCAGTATAGATTTGAACCCGATTTTAGCCCAGCTCCCCCAACGACAGTGTGTTGTGAGAATTTAACAAGACATCGTCATCAATTAGACTGGAGAAAAAAGGAATTAATTTGCGTAAACCCCACATCCAGCAGGTTATTTTGAATATTTTTTATTTAACCTAACCCAGTCATAGAAAGGCTTACAGCTATTTAAGTATTTTTGTCTAAATCTCTCATGGGGGAGATATGAAATACTTACTCTGCAATGGTGTTAGCTGTTTTTCAATAAATAAAAGTTTGGCAAAATAATCGGCTGGGAGTAGCTGGTTAAGTATATATACTCACATCATCAAGTGCTGAATGTGGGCTATATGGGTATATCTTACCTTAGCTCCGGCAATTGGTTTTCCTGTTGATTCTTCGATAAACCGTCCTTTAATCCCAGGCGCAGAAATTAATTTTGAGCTACAAATACTGACTAATAACGTCAAAAGAGCTAATAGGGTAATTGTCAGTTGTTTAGGAGGTATAAACAGAAGCATTTTCCCTCGCTTACCTCAAATAGAAAAGTGTTATTAGGGTGAGGGTGTTAGAAAAAACTGATTAACTCGAATATCACCCACATCAATGAGGGCATTCTCAACATCAGTATTTTTGACAAAATGATAGGCGGAAGAGAAGTTGTGCTTATCTCTTATAAGCAGTTCAAGACTGACTTGTAAACTTACAGGCGATGTGGGATATCCTGCATAACCCTCTGTAAATTCAGGCTGAAAAATAAAGCGACCCTCAGCATCTGTGGTACTCTCTTTGGTCAATCCATCGCCTATATGAGTATATCTCACCTTAGCTCCGGCAATGGGTTTTCCCGTTGACTCTTCGATAAATCGTCCTTTAATTCCAGGCGCAGAAATTAATTTTGAGCTACAACTACTGACTAATAATATTAATGGAGCTAATAAGGTAATTGTCAGTTGTTTAGGAAGTAGTTTCATGTCTATCTCCGATGAAAGAATGATACAGCAAAAAATCCGATAGGAACTAACAAACTGAGTAAAGAATTTGATTCAGGAATGGGTTGATTAGATTGACTTGACAATTGGGCATTATTGATGATGAGAGCGGATGTCTGGTCAAAACTGCCAACGTCAACTACTCCTAAAGCGATGCTGTAAGTTCCGGGACTAAAGGTTTGTGTGTAACTTCCTGAAACTTCACGACTAAAATTAGTGCTAGAAGGGATTAAGGTACTGATAGAACTATTGGTACTCGCTAAAGTTTGAATTTGATCATTGAGAGCAATAAAAGCATAATCATCAAAATCAAACCCACTGAGATCACGAGTTTCGTCATTGGTTAAAAAAGTCCAATTAAAACTTAATGTGGTTTCTTCAGTAAAGGTATATGCGTTTTCTAATCCTGACCCTTCAAAAGCAAATACAAAATTGCTAGGATCTGGATCTAAACTTTGAGAGGGAAGTCCTAAATTTGACTCTAAAGTGAGGCTATCGATCGCTGGAAGATTGGAGAAATTAAAATTATTATCAGCACTAGGACTATCATCATTTTGTAAAGCATTCGTTGAGAGATCAACCTGTCCCAAAGCAGGAGTGACCACATCCCCTGCTAGATTCCAACTACTAAAGTTAATTAAAGCAGCTTGAGAAGGACTAGCAAAGATAAGGGAACTTAAGCCGAAAATGAACCCAAACGTCAGAGAAGAAGATTTGATAGACATAGAATTCCTCTAAATTACATGACACAATTGTTAGTAAGAATCTTAGGAGCGCGTGTCAAGTAGGCTGTAGGCTGGTGACATTGCGCTTCGATTTTAGGATTCAGAAGATAAAGTTATTGGGATTTTGCATAGCAGCTAAAGCTACGCCTTCAACGGTAATAAAAGGTAAGGCACGCTTACTTAAACCTGAACCATCTTCATCAAAAAGAATGACAGTATCGTTCCCGCGTGAACCAAATTTCAGATAGCCATCCGCAATCGGATTAGAACCTCCATATCCAAGACTATTAAGTAAGGCAGTAAATACAATATAGTCTATGCCCACTTCAAAATCTTTGATCACATCTCCTGCATCTCGGATACTTTGATAAACAAATTGATCGTGACCTTGGTTTCCTGTAAGGTTATCAGCCCCTAAACCCCCCATGAGAATATCATCCAGATCCGTTCCAGTAACGGTATCTCGACCCGGAGTTCCTAAGAAGGGATCGATAGCAATATCAACGCTGGCGGTGCTAGTTTCTCCTTGACTATCGCTTATACTGTAATCAAAGCCAGCTTGACCAATAAAGCCAGCCAACGGCGTAAAAATAACGTTTGAGCCATCCAACTCGACGCTGCCATTACTGGGATTACTAACACCTGTAAGATTGAGACTGTCACCCAAATCTGGGTCAGTATCATTACTTAAAAGAGTAGCAACGGGAATAATTAAAAGGGTATTTTGCGTCCCTGTTGCCCCATCATTAACGGCTTGGGGCGGTTGGTTAGTGGTAGAGATTACAGTAATACTTACCGTTGCCGTGCCACTATCTGTACCGTCGCTAATCGTATAAGTAAAGCTATCAATACCACTAAACCCAGTTGCCGGAGTATAAAGCAGTTTGTCATCAGTGAGATCGCCTTGAGTCCCGTTTTCATCTCGGCTGACTGTACCGCCCTGACTGGAAGTTTGGTTAAAAGAAGTCAGAGAAAGGGAGTCACCTTCAATATCACTGTCATTGGCAAGGATATCTAAGGTAAGGGGCGTATTTTGAGCGGTAGTCGCCGTGTCAGCTTGGGCAACAGGCGCATCATTGACTGACGTGATGGCTAATGTAATCGTTTGCGAAGTTGTACCCCCTTGACCATCACTGACGGTATAACTAAACGTTCCCGCCGTACCATTGGCATTAGCAATCGGAACAAAGACTAAACTGGTTAATTGCTGTGGTGTTAAAACATCCCCTGTATTAACTAAGTTATTTCCTGAGAAAATTTGACCTTTTGTGCCATCTGGAATTGTTTCTACTGTTAGGGTTAAGTTATCACCATTCCCATCAGTTGGCGTAGAAATATTGAGGGAAGTAGCAGACGCATCTTCTAAAACCGTTAGGGTTTTGTTTCCTTGAACGATTGGAGCGACATTTTGAACATCGATCAAAACAGAAGTTTGATCATCTTCATTGGGGTCATTATTATTGGGAATAGAATCAAGGTCTGCTTCAAAAACTGCCGTAACTTGAGCCGTATTCGTAAGAGATTGACCCCCATTTACTTGTGCAGTAAGGGTCAGAGTACGGCTAAGATTATCTCGCATATTACCGACATCCCAGATGCCTGTGTTGCTGTCATAAGTCCCCTGTTCAGCAACGACAGAAATAAACGCTAAGTCTAAGGGCAAAACATTGGTCACTTGAATATTACTAGCGACCCCAGGACCGATATTAGTAAGGGTTAAGGTTAAGGTAATTTCATCCCCAATCGCAGGATTAGAATTATTAACCGTTTGAGTCAGTTCTAAATCGATCTCCGCGGGGGCAATTGAATTAACCGCTTGTGTGCCAGCAATTAAGTTATCGAGGGGATTCGCATCTGACTCATTACTGGTTACAATTGTTGTACTATTGAAATTACCAGCAGCGATCGAGGAAAGGGTCAAATCGATTGTTGCACTTTCACCACTACTGAGAGTACCGACATCAGCAGTAATAATTCCATTGAAAAAGGTAATTGGATTGGTATCAGTCCGAATTGAACCTGTCCCGATGAAAATACCCTGATTAGCTGAACTCAACCCACTATCTACTGCTTGGGAAATAATATTATTAGGTTCACTCAAAACAACCTGATTGGTAGAACCTCCACTTCCTACTTTAATTTCAAGTATATAGTCACCATATGAGGAACTTAAAGCTCCACTGCCATCAATGAAAGGATTGTAGCTGAAGTTGGAATATCCACTCACCCCGACGTAATAAGTCCCAGAAACCGAAGCGGTAAAATCAATGTAAGAATCCAGAGTAGAAGGTTCATTCGGTGCAGGGTTGTCGTCACTAACCCTTAATTGAGTACCCGTTGAATCAAACAAACGTAAGATGGAATCTAAAGATGATCCCAGTGTCCTCGCATCAATATCGAGAGTTACCCGATCACCTGCATTCAGTTCAAACTTGATGATATCTACCAAATTTGATGGCTGTTCTGGTAGATTACTAGAAAAACTGATCACATCAACCGTCGAAGGTAATTGTTCTGTAAGAATAACCCCTGTTGCTGTGGCAGAACCATTATTAGTGACAGTTAAAGTATAATTGTAGGGAGTGTTAATATTAACCTCACCTGAACTATCAGTACGAGTTACCACTAAGTCGGGTAGTGCGGTTGCAGTGACTTCAGTTGCTAAAAGTGCGACATTATTGGTTAGATCAGGATCATTGGTTTCACTTGAAACGCTGGTATTAGAGATGATTGTTCCCGTTAATAGTGTAGGAGCGATCGCCATTACTTCTATTATTTGACTTTCACCCGATGGGAGATCCCCAATATCGAAAGTAAAAGCATTGTCGCTCTGTTGAGAGGGGGTAAGACTGGCAGAAACAAAAGTAACAGGTTCTTGTAATATTTCTGTAATTGTCACCCCTTGCGCCGTAACTGAGCCATTATTGGTGACTTGAATGGTGTAGGTAAAGGTTTCTCCCAATTCAACAGAGGTTACACTAGCGGTTTTAGTGACCGACAAATCTGCCTCTACGACAGGTTTTAATAGAACTTGTCCTTTGGCGTAGCTAAAAACAGGAGAATGGGTTTCATCAGAAATTTGAGCATAGATAAAATAATCTTTTAGGGGAATATTTTCGGTATTCCAAACAAAGCTTCCTTGTCCATCAGTTTCCGCTAATCCATCAGCGATCAAGACACCATCAAATCCTTGATTGTCCGTGTCGTAGAATAAGCTAATGGTTGCTTCTGAGTCAGCATCAAAGGCATTCCATTCAATGGTTACTTCGGTGTCACTGACATTAGTGGATGGGGCGGTAATTTTGATGCTAGGGGTTGTTGAATTGCCAGAAATAAAGATATCCCCTGCACTCAAGTTAGGTGCGCCTGTTAGAATAGCAATCTGTTGTTGAGGTGCAGCACCATTGCCATCAGGATCGAAGAATAAATTTCCTGTAGATGGATCATAAATAAATCGATCATCACTATCAACCGCAGTCGTCCCTAAGACAAACTGAGAGTCTGCGAGAACCCCATCGGGGGTTAATCCTCCGCCAAAACCCGTTGCCGAAATAACAATGCGATCACCCTCACTACTGTCAAAATCTTCGATAGTATCTATCCCTTCTGTGGGACTCTCAAAGACAAAACTATCGCTGCCCGTCCCCCCTGTTAGGGTATCATTGCCACCACTTCCCTTGATAATATCATCCCCTTCTCCTCCATCAAGAAGATCATTTGCGGCTAACCCATCCAGAATATCTTTGCCAGCGTTGCCACTTAGATTATCATTGCCAATTGTCCCAAAAAGGATTTCATCCCCTGTACTATCCAGTTGAGCAGTGGCTTGCCACATATCATCTGTCCAATCAATAGTCGCTTGCCAAGTTTCAGGAGTCCATGCTGTTGTCGCTTGCCATACCTCTCTTGTCCATTCTGCTGTCGCTTGCCATGCCGCATCACTCCAGTGAGTGGTTGCTTCCCACGCTTCAGGAGTCCATTGAGCGATCGCTTCCCAAGGATTATTAATGAGAGTCTGTTGAAGATTAATGGAATCACTATTCATCTCATTAAAGGCTGTAACAGACAGAAAATCCGATGAAGATGAGAAAGGCCAAAGATCACTTACCCATTTTGTTGTGGCATTCCAAGCATCACTTGTCCATTTTGTTGTGGTATTCCAGGCATCGCTTGTCCATTTTGTTGTGGCATTCCAAGCATCACTACCCCAAGTTTTGGTAGCTTCCCAAGCATCGCTTGTCCATTTTGTTGTGGCATCCCAAGCATCACTACCCCAAGTTTTGGTAGCTTCCCAAGCATCACTACCCCAAGTTTTGGTAGCATTCCAAGCATCGCTTGTCCATTGTTTGGTAGCATTCCAAGCATCGCTTGTCCATTGTTTGGTAGCATTCCAAGCATCACTCGTCCACTGAGTTGTGGCATCCCAAGCTTGATTAACCCACTCAGTTGTTGCATTCCAAGCCTCTACTGTCCAATTACTCACTGCACCCCAAGCATTTTCTCCCCACTCTGTAATGGCATTCCAAGCATCTTGTCCCCATTGTTTGGCAGCATTAACAGCAGCCGTTAGTTTTTCTATGGCAAATTCGATGTTCTCTAAGCCGATACCGTAGAGCAGTTCACCGATAGCTTGGCGAGTTAGTTCAGTAGTGCTACGAAAAGTTAGCTGACTTGCCAAATATGCGCCAGTGATTGTACCTGCTGGGCCCAATATTGACGGGACTGATGCTACTATCAATTGAATCGCAAAATAATCGGGATCGGGTAAATAAGTAAAGAAGGGACTACTTAGCGTATTTGTACCACCAACTGTATCTATCTTTAAATTAGCTGGTTTAGTCAAGCCACTCGACTCTACTTTGGGAATAATTACGGGATGAAGATGAGCATCAACAGGATTGGGAAATGAGGAAGGAACAAGCAATTGATTGGATAAAACATATTGTCCAGAAATATAACGAAATCCTGCCATACTCACTATGTCGATAGAAGTGATATAGTGAGTCACTTTTTCTGCACCACTAAAACTATTAGCTGCGCTCGTTGAAATACCCGGAGCATTAAATGTAACAATATCCCCTAAAGCAACTTGAGAAGAATAATCTGCTGCTACCCATTGGGTTAATGCCCCACCCAAACTATGACCTGTAATGTGGGGTTTTAGTGAGAGATCATCCTCTGGCTGACTTATTTCCTCAAGCCATTGATTAACACCCCCTCGATTAGCCGTAAATTGACTATAACCAATGCCATTGGGATTAGCATCATCCCAGACATCTGTTTTTAATTGATCAGGTTGTGTCCCCCGAATCGCTAAGACGGGGGCTTTTCCTTCATCGTAAATTGTTCCCGTCGCATACGCCCAAGAGGTATCCTGTGCTTCTAAATTATTAAGAGTTTCTATCGCTTTTTGATAGGCTGCTTGGGTGGCAAAACCTGAGCCAAGAAATTCTTCTAAATCTGTCAGTAAGCGAGCTTTTTCTTGGTCACTATCTTTACTAATATCACTATTGACTGGATTACTAATTAAAACAAAGAAATTTTCATCTGAAGTTAATCCAGTTGCCTGAAAACCCGTGCCGCCATCATTGAAAAATCGATCAACTCGATAGCCTAAATCTCCATAAGATAAACTACCGTTAAAGTCAATATCTTGCCCTTTTGTCCAATCTCGATACGCTGTATCCCTTGCGAAAATCTCAAAATTAGCATTGCCTCCATAATTAACAGGGGTATCTCCTAATACTGTGATTTCAACTTCTTTACTGGTTTCTCCGGGGGCAAAGGTTAATGTCCCTGTAATGGGTCGGTAATCTATTCTGTCGTTCCCTGTTACACCATCTACCGCCGTTCCTACGAGGGTAAAATAGTTAACGGTAACTTCTACATCAACCGCTTCTGAGAGAATCACGGGGAATTTAATGGTTGCCGTTTGATTACTTCCTCCTGCTACAGCAACATAAGCATCTTGTATATTTAACCCCGGTGCAATGGTTTCAACCGTATAATTCCATGCTGTTCCTTCATCATTAGTTGCTACAATGATCTCTAACTGATCAGAATCCCCTTCAGGAATTTGAACCGTTCCCGTCTTGCTTCCTCCAACAAATCCTGTTTCTAAGATATTCCTTCCTTCATAACGAATAATGAAGTTATCAGGAATGGTATAATGTTCGTAATCAAAACTTGCATATCCTCCACCATTCGTATCAAGGGTAATCACTTGGTAACTACCTTCAAAGCCTCCACTATCTGAAATACTTCCCTGTTCAATTAAAATTTCTTGACCATCTACTAATATAAAAGCATAATCATTCTCTTGTTTTAACGCTTGCAGTTCTGATTCAGGTAAAGATAATCCTTGAACCAGCGCAGAAAAAATCTGTCCTTCATCTCCTGAAGAATCTGAGTTATTAAGTATGACATCAAGAGAGTGTCCAAATTCTTCTAGAAGAATACTTGTTATTGCTGAAAGGGGATTCTCACTGAGAAACTCCTCAGATAGATAAATCGTATTCGTCCCACTAGCATACCCGGCATAAGCACCATTAAGGGTCGTAGCAGGAAGAATCTCAATGGAAGGTAAAGTTATATTACCTTTGTCCCAATCTTGTGCCAAGTTAAGGGCAGTACCCGTCACAAAACTGTCTCCAAAGGCAAGCCTTATCTTCTCCATAAATTCTGGACTGGTAGCGAATTCCTGAAGAGAGTAAGATACGCTTTCCAGAGATTGGGAGAGAATTTGGCTAAAACTAACAGATTGGTTGATTGTCTTGTTCCCAAACAAAAGATTAACTGAGTTCATAGTGTTTAATTCCTTTCCGAAACTCAAAGGACACTGGAGTTTATGGTTCTTCGGTTTGTCTTATTGCTGCGATTTTTGTCAACTGTTTTCGATCTAGAGCGAACTAATCAATTAAATCTTTTGCCAGATAAGGATTTAGTGGATTTATGCTCCCTATCTAACCATAACAAGTAACGAAGAGCCGAGTTATGAAATGTCATTGGGTTAAGTCTATAGGCAATGTTAGAAACTATAACAAAAAAGACAGAAATTTTTAACATTCACAGTAGGTAGGGCTTGCTGAACAAAGCTGAAATGCTTGTGGTGCTTAAGATAATTGGGTAATTACTACGGCGGATTCAGGCTCAGTCTGGTACATCTTCTAAAAGGAGTTGTCTGTGCCAGATGGATAGAGGAATCGGCGTATAGCTGATTTTAATCTAGCAACGCCAAAACTCAAACTGTGGTATAATCCTTAAACTTGTCTTTGGGAAAGTCCAGTGCAATTCTGGTACTGTGCCGCAACTGTAATCAAGTAAAAAGTAAAAAGAGTACATCTTCCCTTTTTCCTTGCGAGTCAGAATACCAATTACAAGCTTTTGATCGGTAGTATAGACAACTAATTTTCTAACTACTTCTCTGCGTCGCATGGAGAACAAACAACGGTGAATTGGTTAGTTAAAGCAAATGCTTGTCCCGGTTTATTTTATGGCACTGCTGCCCAGGATGGGTTTTTAATTCGTCTCCGCACCCCCGGTGGATGGCTCAATTCTCCACAGGGAAAAGCGATCGCCACTTGGCTCGAACAATGGCAGAGTACAATACAAGTTACCAATCGGGCAAATCTGCAAATTCGCGGACTGCAAAAATCCCCCAGTTTAGAAGAATTTCAAACCCTGCAAAAATTAGGGTTAGCTGCCCATAATCCCAGTATCGATCATCTGCGTAACATCATGTCTAGTCCCACGGCTGGAATTGACTGCCAAGAATTGATCGATACTC
Organism: Microcystis aeruginosa Ma_SC_T_19800800_S464; assembly: GCA_007095785.1. Classification (GTDB taxonomy): domain Bacteria; phylum Cyanobacteriota; class Cyanobacteriia; order Cyanobacteriales; family Microcystaceae; genus Microcystis; species Microcystis aeruginosa_E. The sequence continues at coordinate 10,079 of SFBL01000154.1, read as the reverse complement.
GTCCATTAGTCCAAGAATTAGATAATTTTATCCAAAATTATCCATCAATTGCCCAACTAAGTCCTAAATTTAGTATCGGGATCGATGGCGGTGGTGCAGTGGGAATTGGCACCGGTTCAACTATGGCCTGGCAACACCGCTATAACGAGATTCAGCTATCGGCAATTGCCCTCAATAATCCGACAAATTTAACTTCTCTTGTTTGCTTTCGATTAGCACTCGCAGGAGATAAACAATTATATGACACGGACTTATTAATTGAGCCAGAAAACTGTTTAGCTGTGGTCAAAGCACTGGTAAAGGTTTATGTCGATTATGTTCAACAAAACCCTAATATCAAGGGGAAAAAACCGCGGATGAAACACCTGCTAAAAGATTGGGGATTAGCCAAATATCTCGAACAAGTTAACTCCCAATTACATCGGACTTCTACCGGCATAATACACCAGCAAAAATACCAGCAAGCTGCCCATTCTACTCAACCCTATTTTCATCTGGGAATTCATCCTCAAAAGCAACCCGGATTGTCTTATATTGGTCTATCATTAAGATTAGGACAATTGACGGCTAATCAACTATGGGGATTAGCGGCACTATCAGAAACTTTTGGCAGTGGTCAGTTACGATTAACCCCTTGGCAGACTGTTATATTACCCGATATTCCCGATGAAAAAGTCTCAGAATTGTTGCCAAAACTGGCATCACTAGGATTATCCGCTTCTCCCGGATGGGATGCGGGGATAGTTGCCTGTAGCGGTAAACCGGGTTGTGCAGCAGCAGCCACTGCAACTCAAATTCATGCTTCTCTCCTGGCAGATTATTTGCAGGAACACTTAACCTGTAATTCTCCTGTTAATATTCATTTGACAGGTTGTGCTAAATCCTGCGCTCAACCAGGTTCAGCCGAAATTACCCTTTTAGGAACTACCATCGAGGAAAATGGCCAAATAATGGAAGCTTATCAAGTCTATGTGGGTGATAGTCAAAAGTTCTTAGAAACACCTATATTTGAGGGAGAATTTACCAAGATTCCCCCGCTCATAGCCCAAATTTTAAGCTCCCAAAAATCGAAAAATTTAGATGAATAGAATGGAATACATTAAGAATGGTGAGGAAATTTACCGCAAATCTTTTGCTATTATTCGGGCTGAAACTAACTGGAAAAATCTCCCCGATGATTTAGCTCATGTGGCGGTTCGTCTAATTCATTCCTGTGGGATGACAGACATAACAGAAGATTTAGAAGCATCACCGGACGCGGTTAAAATCGGACGAAATGCCCTCGCTGGGGGTGCAGCAATTCTCTGTGATTCTCAAATGGTCGCTAATGGCATTACCAAAGCCCGTTTACCTAAAAATAATCCGATTATTTGTACCCTCAATCATCCAGAAGTGACCGAGTTAGCACGGCAAATGAATAATACCCGCTCCGCTGCCGCTTTAGAACTTTGGCGACCTCATTTAGCTGGAGCGGTGGTAGCCATTGGTAATGCACCAACCGCACTTTTTCACCTACTAGAATTGCTCGATCAAAATGTAGCTAAACCGGCTTTGATTTTAGGCTTTCCCGTGGGATTTGTGGGAGCGGCAGAGTCGAAAATAGAATTAGCAACTAATAGTCGTGGTGTGCCATTTATTACCCTGCACGGACGTAGGGGAGGCAGCGCAATCGCGGCAGCAGCAGTCAATGCTTTAGCAAAAGAGAACGAATTATGAATAAATTAGGAAAACTTTATGGATTAGGAATCGGGCCTGGCGATCCCGAATTGTTGACGCTAAAAGCACACCGCATTCTCACAACTGTTCCGGTAATTGCTTATCCTACCTTAGAAAGTGGCAAAGTTTTGGCACGGGCAATTGTGTCGGATTTTATCCGTCCCGAGCAGATAGAAATTCCCATGCCCTTACCTTTTAGTGTCGAGCGCAGTTCTCAACCTCATTATGATATTGCCGCCGAAAATATCGCCGAACAGTTAAACTTAGGTCGAGATGTGGCGGTTCTATGTGTGGGCGATCCGATGTTGTATGGCACATTTATGTATATCTTTAATCGCTTGTGCGATCGCTTTTCCATTGAAGTTGTACCGGGTATTTCTTCAGTGATGGCAAGTGCAGCAATGCTGGGTGTACCTATCACTTATCGAAATGACGTATTTAGTATCATGCCCGCTACTTTAGAGGCGGAAATATTGCGGGATCGCCTAGTATTTATCGATGCAGCGGCAATTATTAAATTAGGCAGACATTTCGCTAAAGTTCGTGATATTCTCCAGGAATTAGGATTATTAGAACGCGCCCTCTACATCGAACGAGCAACCTTACCCAATCAGCAAATTATTCCGATTACCGAAATCGATCCAGAGGTTGTCACCTACTGGTCATTAATTCTGATTCCTAGTAAAACTAAACCCCAATAACTCTATAGACACTAAGTTAAATCTTCTATTCCCTACCTGACAGAACCTATAGGGTTTAGATGATATTATGAAAATGTCTTTTCTTCTTATAAGGAATGAAACCCTTATAGAGACAGACATTGCCGCAATTTTTGTCAATTGTTTGCGATCTGGAGCGAACTAATCAATTAAATCTCTTGCCAGATAAGGATTTAGTCGATTTATGCCCCCCTATCGAACCATACCAAGTCCCGAAGAGCCGTTTTGCCTTATATTCCAAAGCCGTACCAATAATGATACGGTCAAAGGAATCTTTGTGAACGGGAGAGAGATTAACCGCTTTTAGGGTAATTTCTGGAGTTAAAGGTAATAATTCAATGCCTGAAGGGGTTAGGGCATCGAGAAGCCATTGTTGGATGGGAATATCCAGTGCTAAACGACCTTTTTGATAGGCCAAAGCCATTTCATAACAAGAAATGGGGGATACTCCTACGCTATCGGCTTGTTGAATCTGGGCTGTCCATTCTAGGGGAAATTGCTCAAAGTTTTCATTGATATACCAAAACTAAATATGGGTATCAAGGATGATTATTTTAGACATTCCCAATCTTCTTGATCCACGATAGGACTGACAATATCCCCTAAGGTTTTGCCTTTACCGATTAAATGAGCAGGGGTCGTGCGTTTGGGTCGAGAGAGATGGTTCTTCTTCAATGATAATGATGGCGCGAATATTCTGTGCTTTGGGCTTTTCCCCTAGCCATTGGATGCGGTCTTGCGAAGCAAGTGCCTACGGCATCGCCTTCGATGGTCACGTCATAATGTTTGAGCATGGTTAAGCTTCTCTAACAATTCTCCTAACTAAGTCTATGATATTGCAGTGATAGTCTAGTTTAGTCTGAATTAAGAGTTTCGGCAGAAAAGGGTCTATATTCTTCTTAAAAGTCAGGGTTAGGCGATCGCCGTTATGCTTGATAATTTTCCCAACGATGCCCAGTGCTGTGGAGCTAAATAATCGCACTCCCACATCTCCCAAAAAAAGAGCGCACTTTCCATATTTCCCAAAAAGCGATCATTCCGTTCTATCTCCTAAAAATAGATCGCTCTCCAGCATCAAAATGATCTAGTCATAATGACTCCACATCCGATAAATTTTGATCAATTTCTCCGATTCAAAGACTTCATAAACTAGCCGATGCTGTTTATTGATACGACGACTAATTAACCCTTTCATATCCCCTTTTAATAACTCATAATCCGGTGGGTATTGAAACGGGTCTTCTTCAATTATTTTGATAAGTTCAAGAACCTTGGGCTTCAGTCCACTAGAAGCAATCTTTTTTGCATCTTTTTGAGATTGGGTCATAAAGATTATTTTATACATTACCAATCTAACTCATCTAAGCTTAAGCTCTGTTCAATAGATTCATCACGGGCTGCCTGAATAGTTTGAATCATTCCTTCGATTCCCCTTAGATATTCGTCATCACTGACATAATCTGATTGTTCCAGAATTTTAATTTCGTCTCTAGAGAAGCGATCAAGTAACCATAGAAATTTTTCACTAATGCTATCGTCAATTTGCAAGGTAATTGTTCGCATAAATTAACTCCTAAGCTTTCTGTATAAATCGCTTTCACATTGAAATCTACACTTTGTGCATTCTATCATTATTTTCCACATGATCCAACAAGCGATCGCCTTTCCACACCCCTACAAGCGATCGCTAGGAAAACCGGTAATACCTCCATTGGATTGGCATAACGCCCTGTGTTTAGTTTGGCTTCGATCAGCTTTTGGTGTTCGGGTTTTAAGGTTAATTTCAGGGTTGTTAAGGCTTGACTCTTTTTCATTATCGGTTTGTCGCTGTGGGATCGTCCCAAGTTTGCTCAGGTAAGATGCGCTACTCATTGTTTACTGTGGGGTAAGCTCTCTAGCCTGTCCAGATGACAAAAGTGGGATATTCCCATCTCGGTTTTTGTGGTTTTGGGTATAAAGCAAAAATTTGGGGGTCGGAGTGGGGTGAGATTGTCAGGATATTTTGACAAAGGTTGAGCTTAAGTTGGTAAAGTTGGGGATTTTTCCCAAGTTAAGGATTTTTCTGAGAGAGTATAGTGGCTGTAAGCTAGGTGGGGTAAGGGATTGGTGGAATTTTACTGACTTTTTCCTTAAGTTCCTAAACTTCGGTTGTGTTGAGGAGCAGGAGAAAAATATACTGGATTGGAAGTTATACATTGTGAAGTTTTTCTTACTGTGTATTACTAAGTACCATAAATTATTGAGGGTAAATTCGATGATATTGAATCTGAACTCCGAAAATCAGAACAAGAAAAAGTTTGCATTTTTAACGGGGATGATTGTTTCCGTTTTGGCAATCTTAGTCCTTACCGTTGGTAATGCTGCTTTTGCTCAACCTGTTTTTACAGATAAACTCGATTTAGGTTTAACGAGCTTTTATCCAGATGCGGCTTCTCAACAGAAGAAAGTTGATATATTAGAGAAGCTTAACTACAACATCTCTATTCCGCTTAATGTGGAAGATCTAAAAGATAAACTAGGTGATGGATCATTTCAGAGTGCCGACTTAGACTTTAGTACAACCCAGCCCACTGTTCCAGGTACTAATACCCGTATTTCCTTCACCGGTCCTATTACCACAACTAATGGAGTTGCTGAAACTTCTAAACTTTATGCTGTTGTCGCAGGAAAGCCTAAATTAAACACTTGTCCAGTTGAAGTTCAGGAAACACAGATTGCATTCTTCAATCAGAAAGATGATGCAAATACAAAAGCTCAGGCTCTTTCCAAAGAAGGATACCTGGTTTATGTCACTGCTGATGTTGATGTACAAAACGACGCCAGAGATCAAATTATTAAACTAAACTGTAAACCTAATGCTCAAGGAGTAATTGTTAATGGTAAAACGCAGAAAGTTACTGTAGATTTTACAGATATTTTCAACTTACTACCCCAAAATTTACAGCAGCCTGCACAAAATTCACCTTTTGTTTATTCACCAAAAAGTGATTCCATTTATTTAGTCAATGCCAGAAAAGAATATGATCCCAGTAACCCGACAAAATAAACTTCTATAAAACATCTCGTGTAGGAATGGGAATTCAATAACTTGTATTACTGTGGAGAAGATATTTATGATTAAAATATCTTCTCCACAGTTTGTTTAATGCTTGAGTATAAATTTAAACGCAATTACCGACAATGACTGTCTAGATGTCTTCTAATAGACTTTCTAGCATTGCGCCCGCCGCTCTCCTAGTATGCCTTACTTAATGCGTCTTTTTGCTTTAAATTACAATAAATTTGTTTGTTGTATCCGTTAAGCTATGCTAACATATTCTACCGTTACTGCTACAATTGGCTCCAAAGACCATTATAACTAACTAAAACCATGACTCCAGCTACTTTTGCAGAAATACTAGAAGCAACCGAACAACTTCCCCCAGAAGATCAAGAACAACTTATTCACCTGTTAAAAAAGTGAAAGACATTGACGAGACTCAACAATACCTCAACAACTAATGGAAGGGATTCCGGCAAGATTAAAATAAATTAAGGTCATCTGGCCGCAGTCAGTTTTAACCGACTTAAAATATTACTGGGTCTGAGGAGGTTTTTAAATTGACAGACGAGCGCGTTTATTGGTTAGCATGGTCAAGTATTGCTGGAGTTGGGCCAATTTCCCTGAAGCGACTCTATCAACATTTTGGCAGTGTCGCTGTGGCCTGGAATGCGTCCGATAGTGCGATCGCAGAAGTGGCGGGATTCGGCAAAAAGTTAATGGTAGCGGTAGAGGAAGGGCGATCGCAAATTGACCCAGAAGCTCTTTTCGCCAAACATATCCAGAAAAACCCCCTTTTTTGGACTCCTAGCGACCCAGAATATCCCCGCTTTCTCTGGGAAATTCCCAGTCCTCCCCCCTTACTTTACTATCAAGGAAAGGTCAATTTAGAGGAAAATCAGGGAAATATCCCCACCGTCGCCATTGTGGGTACTCGTAACCCCACGGATCACGGCCGGCGCTGGGCGCGGCGCTTAAGTACCCTTTTAGCCCAACAGGGATTTACTATTGTTTCTGGGATGGCCGAAGGAATTGATGGCGAGGCACACCAAAGCTGTTTAAAAGCAGGGGGAAGAACGATTGCCGTCTTGGGAACGGGGGTCGATGTGGTTTATCCTAGTCGTCATCGGCAGCTACAGGCGGACATCCAAAAGCAGGGTTTAGTCATTAGTGAACATCCTGCGGCAACTCAGCCGAATAAAGCCCATTTTCCCAGTCGTAATCGCATTATCGCCGGTTTAAGTCGCGCGACGATTGTTATCGAGGCCCCCGAAAGGTCTGGCTCCCTGATTACGGCCAGTTATGCTAACGAATTTGGCGGCGATATCTATGCTTTACCCAATTCTCCCGATATTGCTGCCGCTAGGGGTTGTTTACAACTGATTCATCAGGGAGCAGAAATTATCGTTTCTGAGGAGAAATTATTAGAAATGTTGGGGGCAATTCCCACCACGAACCAATCCGCACCGGTTAATCTCTCCCCTTCACTCCCTCCAGAGACATCCCCAGTCGTTAATGCTGCTCCTCCAGTCAATCTAGAACCTAGACTAGCACAAGTGTATCAGTTATTTAACCGAGATCCCCTGTTGTTTGACATTATTGTTGAAAAAATGCAAATCCCCACCTCAGAATTGGCGGGGATATTATTGGAATTAGAATTAATGGGTTTAGTGACTCAGTTACCCGGTATGCGTTACCAGAAAACCTAGTCAACTTTCTTCAGGTGTTTATCTAGGGTATTAGCTAAAGTGGTTTTCGGTACAGCCCCGACCACCATATCAACTTTTTGACCTCCTTTGAAGATCATCAGAGTAGGAATACTGCGAATCCCATACTGACTAGCGATATTGGGGTTTTCGTCGGTGTTGAGTTTCACCACCTTGACTTCCCCGTCAAACTGTTTGGCAATTTCCTCGACAACGGGAGCCACCATTCGACAAGGGCCGCACCAGGGAGCCCAGAAATCCACTAGGACAGGGTCGGCACTATCTAAAACTTCATCTTTAAAGGTGGCATCTGTAACGGCAGTAACCTCTGACATACTTAAGAAATCCTCTAGTAATCACGGTTATCTAGAATACGCAAAAAATCCGTTCTAGAGATTCGTGGTGCGATGTTGACATTCCACTGGTGAAAAGGACGAGAACTAGCTCTAAATCCACTGTAGAGGCCTTAACTTGCATCAGAGGTAGCTTCTTGGATCAATTTCACAAGGGGCATTCTTGTATTTTATAACCCTAGAGGCTCTATTTTGACTTTTTTTTGATAAAGTTTTGTAATATTGCCAGAGTCAGGGAGGGGTGATGGGAGCCAGATAAAATTTTCCGGAAGAAAAACCCGAAAAGTCAGCGATTTTATCTAGGCTTAACCTGAGTTTGATTATGATCGGTATAGGCCTCCTCCTAATTGAGCTTTTCTATGAAAATTCTGGTCTTAAATGCGGGATCGAGCAGTCAAAAAAGTTGTTTGTACGATTTAGATCTTCTCCCCTCCCATCCTCCCCAACCAATTTGGGCAGCGGGTATCGATTGGACAGTTAACCCTGATTACGCGGTTTTAACGGTAAAAGCTCAGGGAATTAAACAGGAAATTAATCTTTCTAGTCAGGATCGTCCGGCGGCAATTGCTCGGATGTTAGATACCTTAGTAACTGGAACAACTAAGGTGGTGGCCAATCTCACCGACATTAGTATCGTCGGTCATCGAGTTGTCCATGGTGGCACGGAATATTCCCAGGCAACCATGATCACTCCCCAAGTCAAAGAAACGATTAAAAAGCTGATTCCCCTTGCTCCTAGCCATAATCCCGCTCATTTAGAAGGAATTGAAGCGATCGAGCAATTTTTCGGCGATGTTCCTCAAGTAGCAGTGTTTGACACCGCTTTTCATCGTTCTATTCCCCCCGAGTCTTCTCTTTATCCCATTCCCTACCAATGGAGTGAACTGGGAATCCGTCGCTATGGTTTTCATGGCACCAGTCATCAGTACTGCTCCCAACGGGCCGCCGAATTGTTGGGAAAACCCCTAGAATCCTTGAAAATGGTGATTTGTCATCTGGGTAATGGTGCTTCCCTATCGGCAGTCAAGGGGGGTAAAAGTATCGATACTACTATGGGATTTACTCCCCTAGAGGGATTGATGATGGGAACCCGCAGCGGTTCGATCGATCCTGGGATTCTGATTTATCTAGAGCGAGAATATCAATACAATCCCGATAGTTTAAATAGCTTACTCAACAAAGAATCGGGTTTAAAGGGAATTTCGGGTATTTCTGGAGATATGCGGGCAATTACCACGGCGATGGCCGAAGGCAACCAGAGGGCAAAATTAGCATTTGAGATGTATATTCATCGTCTGAAAAGTTTAATCGGATCGATGATCGCTTCTCTAGAGGGGTTAGATGTCTTGGTATTTACGGCAGGAATCGGCGAAAATTCAGCTTTAGTACGGGAAAAAGCCAGTCAAGGCTGGTCTTTTTTGGGTTTAGAGTTAGATTTAGCTAAAAATGCCGCTCGTCCCCAGGATGAGGATATCGCCAGCGAGACATCTAAAGTGCGAGTGATGGTAATTGCTACGGCGGAAGATTGGGCGATCGCAAGAGAATGCTGGCATTTCTTTCAATAGATCGGTGAAGTTAGGCAGATGGCAACTTCAATTACTTGCGATTTTTCCAGTATCCAGGCTCACGACTGCAATGCATGACTGCCAAAATCAGAATGTAGTCTTGCTCAATTGTGTAGAGAACACCGTAAGGAAACTTACGCGCCATACACCGCCGAACATCTTCATCAATTGCAGCGTAACGGGTTGGAGACTCCCTGATCCGATAAACTGTATCCTCGATCGCGTTTATGAACGCTTGAGCAACCTCAACTCTCTGCTCTGTGTAGTATTGAACTGCTTCAGCGTATTCATTCAGCGCTTCAGGATGAAATACGTACCTCATGGCTCAATCAGCCGTCTGACTTGGGCTAAAGCGTCTTCGCCTGGAATTGGTTGAATAGAACCATCTCGCACCTCATCTCTTCGGCGCTTGGCTTCAGTTACCCAAACTGCCTGAATCGCTGAGTCGGTATCGAATTCTAAGCTTTCCACCAACTTGTCTGCTAGGAATGCTCTTGATTCGCTAGGCAGCGACAATATTTCCTCAGTCAGTTGCTCAATTGATCGCATAGTCCCCATCCCTCGCAGAAGGCTCAATCCTGAATGAATTGTATCAAACTTTGACATGAGACGAATTTGAGGAAGCAATCGTCCACCTCAGATCCCACATTATACGGCTTGGTTAGTTGCTCGAAACATTTCGCACCTCTTCGACTAATTTATGCACCTCTACTCCTGAAAAGTGCCTTTGCCCACAACCATTCCACAAGTTCTCAAATTGCTCTCTAAAATGTTTATACCAGTGAGGATTTCGATCGGGTCGCAACTCAAAAGTAGGGGCAAACGAATCAGAGTGGTGTGGGTACATTTCAACGATTATTCGTGCAACATTTAACCTAAGCAAAGCTGAGTATCGCTACCCAAACCTTGAAAAAGTACGGCATCATCCCGAAAGATGACGGCTGTTGCCTGCAAAGCACGAAACATTATATTCCGTGCGC
>SFBL01000153.1 GCA_007095785.1 Microcystis aeruginosa Ma_SC_T_19800800_S464 | reverse complement strand
ATTAGTATTACACTTAAAGAGAATCGAAAACAAAAAAGGGTCTGAAATCGAGGAAGGTCAAGCTATAATTGAAGATTGCTCTCTCCAAAATAAAGTTTTTACTGGCGATGCTTTACACTTTCATAAAAAAACAATCAGCTTAATAGCCAAGAGCCAAAATGATTATGTTATCACCGTTAAAGGAAATCAGAAAAATCTTTATCAGCGAATACAAGACCTGAGTAATTCCTCAAAGCCAGAAAGTTGCTTTCTTGAACAAGATAATAGTCATGGTCGAAAAATATCAAGAAAAATAGAAGTTTTTAAAGTGAGGAAAAATGAAAGACAAGGGTTTGAAAATCTGCGAAGACTTATTAAAGTAGAAAGAAGGGGTAGTCGCGGGGATAAAACTTATGAAGAAACAGCTTACTATATCAGTAGCCTAACCGAATCCGCCCAAGTATTTGCTAAAATCGAGGACATTGGAAAATAGAAAATCAGTTACATTGGGTAAAAGATGTAATTTTTGAGGAAGATAAAAGCGAGATCAGTGATTTTCAAGCGGCAAGCAATTGGTCAATTCTCACAACTATAGGATTGAATCTTTTCCTTTGGGTTTTCTCTCAATAACGGAGGGACAGAGGTGGTTAGCTGAACGTTGGGAAAAACTGATAGTTTTATCGACGTAAGAAGCAGAAAAATTAGCTACATTAAATCGGATTTTAACAGGTCAAAAGCCTTATTTTAAAAGGGTTTTACCATTATTCAGCAAGCCCTATTTACTAATAATTTCGGCGGGTTGCGAGTTAGGAATCGGTTCAAAGTTGTGGTCGTCAGCCAGATATTCGGGATAGGTGGAGAATTGGGGTAGTATTTCTAGGGTAAAAGCTTCGGCAGCTTTTGAGCGATAGCGATTCGGGTTAATAATTACCGACAAAGTGCGTCGTACTTCCACATCTTTAATTCTGGTCGCGTGGATAACTCCCATTTGTAGTTCTTTTTCGATCGCCGTCACCGAGACAAAAGCCGCCCCCAAACCCGATTGTACAGCATTTTTAATCGCCTCGATCGAGTTAAGTTCCATCTCCACTTTTAAGCGTTTGGTATCGATCTCGCAACGGGTTAAAACCTTGTCAATGACTTTGCGAATCGTCGATTGGGAATCGAGGGTGATAAATTTTAGTCGATATAAATCCTCTTTTTGAATCATTTCTACCTTAGACAGAGGATGAAAAATAGGCAGGACTAAAGCCAGTTCATCTTCTGCGTAGGGGATAATCCGCAGGGTTTCTTGTAATTCGGCGGGAACTTCTCCCCCGATAATGGCTAAATCCACTTGACCGTTAGAAACGCTCCAAGAGGTGCGACGGGTGGAATGAACTTGTAGCTGTACGGATACTTCTGGGTATTTTTGCCGAAACAGCCCGATCATGCGGGGAAGAAGATAGGTTCCCGTGGTTTGGGAAGCACCGATGATTAGGGTTCCCCCTTGCAGATTTTGTAGATCTTCGATCGCCCGACAGGTTTCTTGACAGAGAGTGATAATTTTTTCGCCGTAGCTTAAGAGTAGGTGTCCCGCTTCCGTTAATTGGGCTTTCCGACCACCTCGGTCAAATAACGGCACATTTAGCTGTTTTTCGAGGTTTTGTACCTGAAGACTGACCGCTGGTTGGGATACATACAGGGTATCTGCCGCCCGTTTAAAGCTTCCTTCGGCAGCGATCGCTTTGAGAATTCTCAGTTGGTCTAGGGTGAAAGGAATGTCGGTCATAGAAAGCCTCAAAAACAGCGACAGGAGAAGGGGATGACAACAGCGACAAATCTTAAGCCAGTGCCGATAAATACACTGAATTGACAGTACCACACCACGGGGATCAATGCTTCAGGTAGTTCCAGTTATCAGTTATCAGTTACCAGTTACCAGTTACCAGTTATCAGTTATCAGTTATCAGGAGTCTCCGAGTCTCCGAGTCTCCGAGTCTCCGAGTCTCCGAGTCAGGAGATAGGGTGGTCACTGCGTGCGCGTTGCGGGGAGTTTTGGGGTTTTGGGGTTTTGGGGTGATAGGGTGATAGGGTTTTGGGGTGATAGGGTGATGAGACAACTTTCCCACTTCCCCACTTCATAATTCATAATTCCCATCTCCCCACTTCCCCACTTCCCCACTTCCCCACTTCCCCACTTCCCCACTTCCCCACTTCCCCACTTCCCCACTTCCCCACCCCTCACTGATCACTGAAAAAGGCTGCCCCAGCAATTATTGGGTTGACTTTTGTGTACCACTTAATCGTTCTTAACCAAGAATCTTAATGATATTTTAAGATTTTTTAACAAACCGCCCCTAGCCGAGATGAACGTATATTCTATAGGGGAGCGAGTGTAGATTCCTATTCCCGTTCGATCGCTCCCTAATTCTCTGGAGATCAGCATTCATGCTTACTTTGCTCCGTTCGCTGCTATTTTCCACCCTATTAAGTTTTGTTGCCCCCGTCCTCCTGGTGGGTTCCATTTTAACTGCTTTATTGGCCACCAGTCACGTCCCGGGCTTTACTTGGGTTTCTCAGGCTGGTTTTAGCCAAATCCTGCAATTTTTAACCATTTTCGGCGACGGTTATCCCCTACAAGGAATGTTAACCATCGCCTTCACCTTTGCTTTTGTTGGCAGTTTATTCGATTTATTTAACTTTTACGTCTATCAAACCAATCGGGGACAGTAGCAGGCAAAGGGTGATATTGACTGTCTAGAATGGGGATGAGGTTTTTATGGGATCGAATCGTCTATGCGCCCTATTTTCTACCGTTTTTGGCTATTAACAATAATTTCCCTGCTGCTCAGCCTGAGTATCGGGATTATCGATCCCCAACCCAGTTTCGGGCGCTCGTGGATGGATTTACTTTTTCGCGGTGTGCAAGTTATTCAACTCTCCACTATTTCTCGTCAGCAGGAAGTCGCCCTCGGTAGGCAGATTAATCAAGGTTTATTAGAATCAGGTAAGGTAAAACTGGCCAAAGATGCCAGAATTAACCAATATGTCCAAGAAATCGGGCAGCGATTAGCGGCAACAAGCGATCGCCCTGACCTTCCCTACACTTTTCAAGTGGTGCGCGACAATAGCATTAACGCCTTCGCTACTATGGGCGGATTTGTCTATTTACACACGGGATTGATTAAAACTGCTGATAATGAGGCAGAATTAGCCAGCGTGATTGCCCATGAAATCGGCCATATCGTCGGTCGTCATTCTATCACCCAATTACGCAATACTGCCCTCGCCCAAGGACTTCTGAGCGCGGCGGGATTAGACACAAAAACTTGGGTACAATTGGGAGTCAATCTCGCCTATAATCTGCCCAATAGTCGCAAGGATGAATTAGAAGCGGACCGACTGGGTTTAAACAATCTAGCTGAGGCCGGTTATGCAGCCAAGGCCATGATCTCCTTTATGGGAAAATTAGCACAACAAGGCGGTTCTACCCCGACAATTCTCAGCACCCATCCTGCTACCGGCGATCGGATATTGGCACTGCAAAAACAGCTTAATTCGGTTAATAACAAGCAGAATCAAGGTTTAGACGGGGATTATTACCAATTGCAGATTCGTTCTCTCCGCTAATTATACAATTTCCCGAAAGGATAAAAACTCGGCCACCGCTTGATTAAAAGTTTCAGGTTCCCCTAAAAATGCCCAATGATTACCCGGTATTTTTTTAATCTCTAGAGAAGTTAAATACTTTTTGTAGGATTGAATTTGCCAAGCAGTGCGATTTAATCCCTGTTGGGGAAGGATTAATAAACTGGGAATATCTAAAGTTTTAGTTAATCCAGCAAACCCCATGACATCCTCAAAAATTTCCCCGCGTGCCGATAAAGTAAATTTACTGCTCCAACTGCCATCAGCTTTTTGTTCGATGGCATTTTTAAACACCTCTTGCTGTAGATTTGACCAACCTTTATATTGTTTTAATTGACGAGCGATCGCTTCTATGCTCTGATAACTATCAAAGGAACGAGTAATCTTTAAAAAGGGCAAAACCTGATAGAGAATCGGAAAAGTTATCCTAATCCAACTAGGCATTTTATCGATAAAAAAGGGATCGACTAAAATTAAACTCTTAAATACTTCTGGCTGTTGAGTTGCCCAAATTGCCGCTATTTTAGCACTCCAAGAATGACCTAAAATATGTGCTTGCGTCCAACCTAAATGATTAATTAAAGCCCTTAAATCGCCAATATAATCCTGAAAGTGATAACCGGTTGCCGGTTTACCGCTTTCCCCATGTCCCCGCAAATCTGGGGCAATAACTTGATAATTTGAGCTTAAATAATCGCCCAAACTTGACCAAACCAAAGCATGATCCGCCATGCCGTGCAATAATAATAGAGGCGTACCTCGATCGCTCCATTGTAAATAGGAAATTTCCATCGAGTTATTGGTAAAAATCTGGCGTTGTGGCATAAATTCTCGGCTGATTTTTATTAGACCTCTTGTAAAAGTCAGGAGAATTAAGAATGAATAATAATCAATTAAACGGTCTATTTACAAATTTTATGTAATTTAATCCTTGTTTTTGCCGTTTTTGAAGCCTCAAAAATTAATTATGCAAGAGGTTTACTCTATAATTTACCTATCACTTAATAAAACTTCATACAATGGCACGACAATCTCCGCTCACTGGGACTAGCTTAGAACAATTGTCTTGGACATGGCAAGGTCACACCATCCCCTACACTGTGGGGGGAGAAGGACAACCCCTAGTATTAATTCACGGTTTTGGGGCATCTATCGGTCATTGGCGCAAAAATATCCCCGTTTTAGCGGAAAATGGCTATCAGGTCTATGCCCTAGATCTTTTGGGATTTGGGGGTGCGGATAAGCCCGCTTTAGATTATAGTCTCAACCTTTGGCAGCGGCAAATACAAGACTTTTGGCAGGAAAAAATCGCAAAACCGACAGTATTTGTCGGTAATTCCATCGGGGGACTGATTACCTTAATGCTGATGGCAGAATCTCCCGAAATCACTGCCGGAGGAGTAATTATCAACTGTGCCGGAGGATTAAACCATCGTCCCGAAGAATTAAATTTCCCTTTGCGTTTAATCATGGCTGCCTTTACCGGTTTAGTTAGTTCTCCGGTGACAGGAAAGTTTATTTTTGAACAGGTAAGACAGAAAAATCGCATCCGTAACACCTTAAAACAGGTTTATCGCGACCATACCGCGATTACCGAGGAATTAGTCGAAATTCTCTATCAACCCTCCTGTGATGCGGGTGCGTGGGGAGTGTTTGCATCGGTGTTGACAGCACCCCCCGGACCTTCTCCCCAGGAATTATTACCGCAAATCGATCGCCCTTTATTGGTACTCTGGGGAGAGGATGACCCTTGGACACCGATCGCTGGTTCGGTAATTTACCAAGAAAGAGCTAAAATGGGACATAATACCCAATTTTATCCGATTGCCAAAGCCGGTCACTGTCCCCACGATGAACATCCCGAAAAAGTTAATCAATTAATTTTGAGTTGGCTGTCGGAAATGAGGATTTAGTCAGTTATCGAAGATTTTAGCGATTAATAGTTACTGGAGAAATCTGCCAATCGGGGCGAAGATTTTTCGCCCCTTGCAGATAGACGTGCTGCATTTCCCCTTGTAGTTTGGGAGTATTAACGTGGAGAATTACGCGAATACACTTGTCCAGACTACCAGCGACGTGCATCTGTTGCACATCGAGGAGGGGGACATTTTGCCAGTGGGGACGTTCGCGAGCGATGGCAGCGGGGAAAATTGCGTCTAAATCCTGAGTTGCCGTAAAGATAACACTAACAATATCATCGGGATCGATACTATTGTGGATTTCGATCGCTTCGAGGAGTTCTGTTACTGCTTCTCGTATAGCTTCAATAGTATTAGCCGTTACCGTCGTCGCTCCCCGAATGGCTCGAACCTTCCACTGCACGATTGTTATCCTCCGATAATCCTGATGAGTCAATTTTAGGGGTTAACGCGCCCTTTTTCTCGACTTTAATCTGGTCATCAGGGTCGGTATAACCACAACAGTTGTCCGTTAACTTCCAATTCAAATTCTAGACGCTGTAGGGTTTTTTGTAATCCTGGGGGTATTTGGGAACGATTGCCCGTCAGACGACTGAGCAGGGGTTTCGGTTCTTCGATAGTCTGACATTTAGTTTTATCTGGGGGTAATCCTGCCAATTCTAGCGCCCAAAGTCGCGCATCTTCCTCGGTTCCCAAGCGATCGACTATTCCCAATTCTAAAGCCTGTTGGCCGGTAAAAATGCGCCCATCGGCAAAACTTTTCACCTGATTGACATCTAAATTTCTCGCTCCAGCGACGGTTTGCAGAAATTGCTGATAACTGGTATCGATCATATCCTGGAGAATTCTTTCCTCTTCATCAGTTAATTCTCGATCGAAGGAGAGAATATCTTTATAAGGGCCCGATTTAATCACTTTAAACGAAACTCCCACCTTATCCAACAATCTTTCCAGATTGTTCCCCCTCAGGATAACACCGATCGAGCCAGTAATCGTGCCGGGGTTAGCCATAATATAATTAGCCCCCATACCGATATAAACGCCACCAGACGCGGAAATATTGCCAAAACTAGCGATTATTTTCGTGTTTTTTTGTAACCGCTTCAATGCTTCATAAATTTCTTGGGAATCCCCCACGGTTCCCCCGGGGGAGTCAATGCGGAGAAGTAGGGCGGGATATTGCCTTTCTTTGACGATTTCTAGGGCTTTTAAGACCCTTTGGCGGGTATCGGAGGCAATTGCACCTGTAATTTCTATTCGAGCGATTTGTTTGCGGGTTTTCGGTTTAAAAGGCCAGACCATCAGGTTTAAATATCTCTAAAATAAAGGACTCTTTCTAATCTAACGCTTTGATCATTCTAGGTTAAGCAGACTTTATTACATTTTGGGCCAACGCGATCATTGGTGTCAACTTAAGGACATAGCCCCCCAAATTTCTTGAGAGGGATGCGGGACACTAATCACAATACCTGGACGTACTTTGGTAAATGAGAGATCAGAAAAAGGATAACCCACTAAAATAACGTCATTCTTGGAGTAATTGGGCATAAATATCATCTTCTGTGTTATCCCAGATTTTTGCTAAGACGGGTTCACTGGCTTCTGTCCAAAAGTTAGTGTTTTCTTTAATAATAACGGTAACTTGTGTACCTTCGGGCAATTGCTCATCTGGAGGTAACTCGATTTCTATGTGATTATACATTTCTTCCGGTTCAAGAATTTCCCAGATTAAGAGTAGTCCTCGAATTATTTGACCAATAGATTTACTTTGTTGGGGACAGTAAGCAATTCCTGCATGAGTTATAGATGATTGATTGATTCTTAAAAAATCAGTATCTTGAGTAAAAATCACGCAACCATTGGATAAAGCAAATTGCAATTGTACTTCATCGGATACCCCCAATAAATTTTCTTCTGGAGTGGTGGTAATATCAAGGCCTCGCTGGCGTAATCCAAGAGCAAAAAGCAATGCTATAGCTTACATTTTCATCAAGGTGAAATTTAATTTTATTGCCAATTCATTTTTTTAGTTTTTCTTGGACTAGAGAAGGTGTTTTAGCTTGCATTTCCCTGGCAAAGGTATCATCCTCTGTGATTTGTTGTCTAATTTCTTCAAGGTGATCGTGATAGTAAGAAAAGGCCGCATAAACATCAGCTAAAGTAATGCTGGGATAATGATAAACAATTTCATCGGGTGACATTCCCAGGCGTTCGTGCCAAATAACGACATCTTGGACTTTGATGCGATGACCTGCGATGCGCGGTTTACCGCCACAGGTTTCTGGGGTAATTTCAATGTGATTGATTAAAGTTGTTGTCATTGATAATAACGAATTTGTCCGATTATAGGGTCACAAGGAATCTGCGCCCAAATGTCATATATATTATATCACGTCAAGGTTTATAGAATAATTTTATTATGACAACTCTTATAAACTTGAAGCTAATTCAGGCGCGACAATAGTTTCTAGGGAAAAAGCATTCAGAGCCGTTAAACTTCTGGCCTGTTCCAAGGTGATTGCGCAAATGTTCCCATTTTTATCAAGATCGACCAAGGTATTTTCATTGATTTCTTGAGTCTCGACAATAGGATTGTTATTGAACTCTAGGTATAGAGTGTCCGTATCTTGAAAGTGGGTGATTTTCATGGCTTAAAATTCCTCTACTTTAAATAAGTTGTAAGTCATCTTTTTCTAAGTCATTAAGAGATTGATTCGTGATGAGAGAATAAAGAACATCGGGGTCTAAATCAGCCCCATTTTTCCAATAAATTGTTCCCCAATCAGGATTAATTTTGACAGTTTTAAAAAATCTAAGTCTTTGAGCGGTTGAAAAATGCCAACAAAATCGATAATTTCTTCAAGATTAATAATCCCTTCTTGATTATCTTGAAATTTAAGATAAAGTTGATAATTATTTAGAGGTTTCACTTCAATAATATCTTTTAGCATGGCTTATCCGTTTATTCTATTTAACTGGTTCTCAATCTGCCGAAATATTAGGGGAAGTAACGATAAAACTTTCGACGATGAAGAACAGGAGCAAATGGAATTGTATCTTCTTCAACAAAAAAACCAATTCTATAGTCACCAATTCGGATACGATAGGCATTATATTCTCCTTTTAATTTTTTAAGGTTGTTAATTTCGCTTAGCTGCTTAACTGCTAAAATATCAGTAAAGACAAGGTTTTTCTTTAACGTCTATCATGGCGCAATAGAGTCCAGTATCTTCATAGGTTTCTATCATTTGTTGATAATCTTCAAAGTTAATGATAACTTGCTGTATCTGACCTTGATTATCCGTAATCAAGTCTTGAGCAAAGGGATAATCTTTGATGTTCATAATTAATTGTTCCTCATTTTGCTTGGGTTTCTAATCCCCTTCTAATTTGATATTGATTATTTTCGATCAGAGAACGAGCAGCATCACTAAGATTATTATCACCTTCGATAAACCATAAAAAGGTATGGGTATCCATTAAAATTTTCATGGCATATAGTTCTCAAATTCTTCGATAGGATCATCAAAATTTTCAAGCATTTTAACAATGCCTTTTGCGCTTCCATATTGGAGATGTTTAACAGTGGGAGCAAGATAAATGATTTGAAAGTCTTGACCTTCATTATTCTGGATAATAACTTGTTCACCTTTTGAGGCGGCTTTAAGTAGTTCAGAAAGTTGATTTTTCGCTTCATATACGGTTAGTTGCATTATGGTTTTATTGGGTTAAATTTCTCAGATAATAATATAATTTATCGTGATTTAATCCTTGCTCAAGTATTGTTCAAGGGTCACATAGTCGTCTGATTGATATTCATCCCGAACTTTTTGAAGTTCTGCCAAGGTTTCCTCGTCGTCTTGATAGGAAGTTTCTTCTGCTTGAAAAATTTGTTGTTCTGGTATTTCTAATAATTGTTGTTTTTGCGCTAAGTCAAGGGATTTAATGGCTTCAGTTAGAGATTCAAAAGTGATTTGAAGATTGATGGTGGTAGTCATGAAATTTCTCCTATTTGGATAAAAAGTTAAATTTTGAGAATTGCTTTAATTTTCATGGTTGGTATAGGGGATCAAGGGTTTCTAATTTCCTTCTAATGTAGCCTGAATTTTTGCTAATCGTTAGTTAATAGAAGTTATCCAAGAAACGGGAACCGCTATCACGTCAAGGGTTTCGTTATTGTCAAACATTTCTAGGAGATAACCAGCTTCTGATTGTTGTTCATTAGGAGGTAAATATTCAACAATTGTTCCCTGACACCTTTTTTAAAAATAGTGTCGGGGACATCTCTACATAATTTGACTTGTTGAAAAAGTTGGACGTTTTGCATTATTCAATCTCCTTAATTTTATCAAATGTTCGCTTTACAGATCAAGAAATTCATCAACCTCAATTTGACATTGTTTCAAAATATTTCTGAGAGTTCCTTCCTTAATTTATTTGTGGTGTAGAATAGTTGTTTTTAAATGATTATGAGGATTAAACCAAATTTCATGATCGCCTTTTCCTGTTCGATAAAATTCAAATCCCACTTTTTTCAGTTTGCGGGTAACTTCTCGGCAGGTAAAGCCTGAAAGTCTGCCCATGATTACGATATTAGCAGGGGAATGTGGAACTGGTTAGCAGTGGTAAGAGTGACAGAAGAAGATGGCTGATCTTCTGTTTCCAATTCTAATTCTGTGTGGGAGTAAGAAGAATAGGGATAATTTTCCAGAAATATAGTCTTCAAAGCCTTGCCTAGCAAGACTCCTACGAATGATAAGCACTGATTATCACACAAAGTCGAGAAGAGCCATTAAGTCTTTGGCAATATCAATGACGGCATCTATTGTATCAGCTTCAGCGACAAGTCCTTGTATATCGGGACTGGTGGCGACATAGTAATATTGTCCGTTTTCTTGAAAGCGTTCAATGGTGAGTTTAATTGAGTTTTTCATGGCAGTTTTTTGAGTAAGAATAAGGTGGCTTGAGGATTTCTAATCTCCTTCTAATGTAGCCTGAATTTGCCCTAACAATTCCTCCCACTCTTTAACCAAGGGAATCCCCAATTCTTGGCATAATTCCAGTGCTTGTTGGCAATAGCTGAGGGCAAGTTCAGGGCGATTAGTTTTGTGGGCAATTTCCGCAAGGGATTTTAAACTATAGGCGATTAAATATTTATAATCAATATCTTGAGAAATTACTAAGGATGCTTGAATTTTGGTTTCTGCTTCGCTGTAGTTTTCTAGTTTGCGCAATGTACTCCCTATAGTATGTAGAGAAAATGCTACCCCTTGCCGATCACCGATTTCTTTTTTGATTTTGAGAGATTGCTGGTGATGGGCGATCGCTTTTTTATACTGCCCCAGGTCATAATAACAATTGCCTAGATTACCGAGAGAAATTGCCACCCCTTGCCGATCACCGATTTCTTTTTTGATTTTGAGAGATTGCTGGTGATGGGCGATCGCTTTTTCATACTGTCCCAGGTCATTATAACAATTGCCAAGAAGGATTAACGAGTTACGATAACAATCTTGTTCCCGTTGACTCCCTGCAATAATTTGCTCATAAAGTTCTGCTCGCTTACGATAAAATCCTTGTCAATCTAAAAAACTATCAACCGATTTATTTTTCCCTTCTCCGCCTCTTTCCTCATTCAAAATATCGTAGGCTAATTGCCATTCTCCCAATGCTCCTGCATGGTAAAACGCCTCTAAATAGGCCGTCACATCGGCCAAAGATTCCTAGGGGGGGACAGGTAAATGAGCCATAAAATAATCTAAGGCTAATTGATGGGAAGATCGCAATACTTCAGCATTTGCTTGATCTTGCACCACCATTGAAATTAAGGGCAAAAACTGAAACCGTCGCGGTTTTCTCGCTTTGGGTTCGGGGGGAAATTCTTGTAATAAGGACAAACGAGCAAAATATCGTAAATCTTGGTCAGTTATTTCTGGGGTTAATCCCTGCGCTAACCCTAAATCAAAACTCTCGCGCAATACCGATAACCGCGTTAAACTCTCCCTTAATTGTGCCGCTAATCGCGCTAAACTGGCGGTAATCACTTCTCTGACACAGGTTTCCGTGTCGCGGTGATCACCTTCCACATCAAACAAATTTAAGCCTAAATTTTGCGACTCCGTAACCGAAACTCCTTCTCCAAATTCATCACTCATCCAACTACAAACCAGTTGCCTTAAAAGAGGATGTCGTCCCATCTTGTTGACAAATTCGGCTAATTCTTGATTATACTTTGCACGGCTACAACTTGCATTTTTTACTCAAGGACAATAATATAGTTTAAGATTCATAATTAGAAGCAAAGCACTCATTAAAAACATGATTAACCTAGAATTCACAGAAGA
>SFBL01000152.1 GCA_007095785.1 Microcystis aeruginosa Ma_SC_T_19800800_S464 | reverse complement strand
CTTAAAACCTGTCTATCTCCAGCGTTGGATAATAATTATCTGTCAAAAAATAATGCTTCTACACAAGTTCTCTATTTAAATAAGAGAATTTTATCTGATTTTTTTTCAAAATGAGAATTACTGGGGAAAAACGGCATAAATGGCATCAGGAGTTAGGGGAGCAAAACGGTGGCCATCTACATAAAAGGTAAGCTCTTTACTGAATGTCTGCTCAGGTATTTTGTTGGTTCCTTCGGTTTTAACTTTTTGTTCAACCTCGACTGTATAAGTCCCACTATCTAGGGGAGGTTGGCGATATTCGATAAATTGAACTTTAACTGTTGATGTGGACATGATTAATTGATTGTGGATTGTGGATTGTGGCGATTTTGGATTTTGGATTGTGGATTGTGGATTGAGCATCCTGAAAATCTTCAAATCCTGAAAATCCTGATCAGATTTGGTATAAGAGGGGGGGAGAGGGGAGGAGTTACGGGTTTCCTCATACTCTAATAACCCAAGTTGCTAGTTATAAGCTTCGCTAGTTCGATCCCCCTAAATCCCCCTTAAAAAGGGGGACTTTGAGTCTGGTTCCCCCCTTTTCAAGGGGGGCTAGGGGGGATCGAACCTAGAAATCATAGACAAAATTTGTAACTAGCAACTTACGTTAATACCCGGTTTAAATGCGTAACTGCTTACCTCCCCTAATTGAATTACGCTTTAACCTGGGGTGCAGTGACAAAAGAATTAGCCACCGAATCGGTTAATTTAACATCATCGGCTAGATTAAAGCCGAGAGATTGGAGCAGATTGTTGCGCTTATTCTGAGTATTGGTGCTGACAATGTTGTTGTTGATGGCTGTAGTTCGAGCTTCATTTTCGGTAGAAACCCCAGAAAAAGCCGTCATTTGTTGCCAAGCGTAAACATTATTTATGCAGGTGGTATCGTGTTTCAATTTCCTGACATCAATAATATTGGTGCTACAGACATCTTCCTTGATTTGAGGAACAATCCGGAAACCGGAGAGGACGTTCTCGACAAATTGCTGATCGTTAGCTTCAGGGAGAAGAATTCGTTCTGAGTCTTGACCCTTGACTTTAACAACTTTAACCTTAGCATCGCCCCAAAGTGCGGTTGGCACATCTTGAGTTATGGGGATAAATCGGAACTGGTTCAGATCAACGAGTTGTGAGTTTCCTGCCTTTGTCTTCCGGGTAATTTTGATGTTGTACTTGCTTTCGAGTTGATCCTTTTTAATGCCCATGGAACGAACGCCAAAATCGGTATTCGCATTTCTAACAGGGAGAGGTTCGGTATCTTGGGTATTTTTTTGGTAAGATGCTTTCTTGCTGGGGATAGCAGAATTAACTACTAGCTCTAACTCTTTGGGATTGACGACAAAGGCGACTTCTTTGGTTGTTGCTGGTGAGAGTTGTTTGGTGACTCCTTGATTGACAACAACACTACAAACGTCTGCACCTGTTGATGAACCTTGTGCTGTTGATTTCGCAGGGGGTAAGAAGGAACTTTGGAAACTTTCCCAATCGATAGGCTCTGGTAAGCGAGAAGATTGATCGCCAAATTCCATAGTGACTTTGACGAAGATAATTCTAAATGTGGCTGTACCGGCAAATTCTGGGCCCCACAAATGCAGTTGCACCCCTAAAGTAACTGGTCCGAGTATTCCAAAGCCGGCTTGGATTCGGATTTGTACTAGGATTTCGTAGTAGTAGGGTTTCCAAGAGATGAGGAAATGAGCCTCAGCGACAAAGTTAGCCCACAGTGTACCGAGTTTGAAATTGGCTTCTAGTCGGCCACCAGCCATGATGGCATGAGCGCACAGAGCAAAGTACATTTCTCCCTTGAGGGATAGACAATCTCCGACTTTCCATTGGAAGCCTAGACGAGGGACTGTAGGATAGTGGGCAGGTTTTGTGAATAGGGGGTGATAACCACCTAAAGTAATAACAAAATCACCGGCATGAGGGCCAGAAACCCAGAGACAGACGGCAAAGCCACCAGTTAAGCGACAATCTGGAGATAGGATGTAGCAATCCGAGGCTAATTTACCTTCGATGGCGATTACTCCTTCACTCAGAGAAAATCTGGCTCGTAGGAGCATCGTCATATTGGCAATACAGCTTGTATTTTTCGAGTCTTTTGCCGGAGTGGGAATTTCCATCTTGGCAATTCCCAACAGGTTGATCTCGAAATCTTCCCCCAAGGCGACGGTTAGCAGCGCAAAGCAGTCTAACATCTGGAAGCAGGTAAACTTGAGTCCGATGGCAACAAAGCCGGAGCCGATGGATATGGGCATATATTCATCCATCTGGCTCAGTTTTTTGGTAATCAGTTCACTATCATCGGAAAATTTCTTGTCGGTGGGTTTTACCGCTTCGGCAACTAGGGGAAAATCTCGTAACTTGTCGATGGAAGGTACTTTCAGATCGCGGTTGTAGCCGAAACCCAGAGCAAATCCCGTGATAATGAAGGAGGGATCAACTACTATAGTGACGTTAAGAACGGCATATAGAAATAGGGAGGGTTCATTGTTGTAGTAGGCATAGGCACCGATGGCGCTGACACCAAAACTTTTAAATTTGAGTCTGGCTAAACCCAGATATTCTTCATATTCATGTTTTGTGTCTTGCTTACGCAGTAAGGCCCCGCTTATTTCGATAATTGAATTTTTGTATTCTATGCCAATGCCCGATATTTTAAAGGATGGGTTTAAGTCTTCTAAGGCAATCCCGACTCCTAAATCGTCGCAAGCGAGGGTCAAACCAGCGATTTTGAGAGCAGCATCAATGACGATGCCGATTTCTGGATTGTTTGCTTTTTCCTCATATTGGAAGCCAATTTGTTTAAGTGAAAACGGTCCGAAGGTTTTGTCTATATCAAACCAAACGGCTAAGTTACTGTTGGTGACTGTTTCTTTTGCTCCACCAGGAGCTAATACTTCTTTTTCTCCTTCTGCTTGTGGACTTACTGGCAAGCTCAAAATCTTAGCAGCATCGGCTAATCCCAATTGACCTGAGAAGCTAAAACCTTTACGGACAGAGAGTTTGTCTTCGCTTTCTTGTGAACCCTTTTCTTTAGGAACTGGCATTGGGGGGATGAGTTTTTCTTCTTTTTTGTCGGGTTTGTTAGGGATTTTGTCGTTTAAAACGCGAATTTCTTTGATGGTAAAGGCTTTAGACGCGGCGACAAGTCGCAGGGATGGAACTAATTCTTTTTCACCGACTTCATCGGAGATTAAACCACGCACTACGGGAAGAGATTTTAATTGGATTTTGGTGGCGATATCTAAATCTAGGACAAACAGCCATTCTCCTTTACTTGTTTTCTGTTCTTTCCGGTAAATCACCATCAGATTTTTGAACTTGATCGATTTATCCTTGAGTCCACTTGGTAACAAGTCAGCGATGCTTGTATCTAGGGTTGCCATCAAATCATTGAGGGTGATACTGAAGGGGTCTCCTTTTTCTTTAGCTGTATAGGCGACAATGGTTTGACCTTCACTTGGTTTTTTGTCGGGTTTAGTTTCAGAGATAAACTCGATGTCTTTCCCCAGAGAAATTGTTATTTTTGGACCTTTTGCCGGTGAGTCATTTGAGGTTTTTGAAAGACCTTTTTCCAGTTCTTCTTTTAATTTGGGTTCGGTGTTTGTAGTCATCGGTTTGTTGGGGGATTTGGTTGATGAGTTTTAAGAGTGAAGAATGAATTTTTGGTTCAGATTTCTGTAATTGTAATTCTCCTTGCTTCTGGATTTTGCTAATAATGAGAGGCTCGCGTCGAGGGAGCCTCTCACCTTCCCACTAAGCATAAATACTTAGTGGGAAAATAGGCTTTTCGAGGGTAATTCTTGTTTTAATTCTCCATGTACGCAGTCTTTTAAAGCCTCTATTTCGTTCCAAGACACGATTAAGAGTGGCTTTTAGGCTAAGTATAATTACTTAAAGCAGCCAAGATACTTTCGATCGGACGAAGTTGGTAGAATAATGACAAAGTTAAAAGATGCGTCTTTACGTTCTTGAGTCTTAGCATCTCTCGTAATTACCCTAAAAGGCGAAATGCTAAGAAGATGGACTGTGCATTCTCCATCTAGTGACGTAAGCAGAACAATAGCTTTATCAACTTCCTCAGAGTTAAATGGTTCTTCAAAATTTATTTGGAACTCACCGGTGTTCTTTACGCCGATGCGAAACCCGCGGTCAATCTTGTTTCCGTAAAGGGCCATACCATCGGTATCGAATAAGACCTGCGGCTCCCACAGCAGACCCATCGGCACATCTTCTCTGAAAAAGACACCATGTTCTTTGTTGATCTCCGGGTACATCCGCTTTATATCTTCAGCAATTCTCATTTTGAAATAAATAGAGCATTAACCCCGATTTTGACATCGAAAATATAGTACAAAGTAACTATTTGCTCGGCAGAGGCGATCGCTAAAAAAACAATTGGTTGGACA
>SFBL01000151.1 GCA_007095785.1 Microcystis aeruginosa Ma_SC_T_19800800_S464 | reverse complement strand
AATCGATTACTTTTTTTCTCAAGTCTAGGCTATAAGACATTTTTCTATATGGGTTGCTCGTTTCTCTTTATTTTACCTTATTTTTCCCTCGTCTCACACTTATTTGAAATGACTATACATTTGTATCCCCTAGTAAAGGTATTTTAGAGAGAATCAAGGTAGAGGATGCGGGGACTGGCGGTCATTGTGCGGAACCTTAGCCAATGATTTTCAGGATTTCTGAAACGGGTTGATTAGCATCGATCGCCATTCGCACCTTTGACAGTTTCTCACGGGGGACTGACCGCTTGAAGGTTTTCCATTTATCGTTAACCTTCTCGTCCCAACAGTAAGCCCAGAACCAATGATCGGGATTGCCAGTCGAACGATCGCCCTCAACTTTTGGATAAGTTTTCACGTTACCGTATCTATCCTTTTTGTCTTGGATAAAGGCATATAGGGAACCGCTCGGATTTTTCTTAGGGGAAATCAGCTGGGAGGATCGAGGACGATCATTTTCCCCTAAGAAAATCTCTGAGGGGGAATGTTTTTCGCAGGTACTTGCGGGGTTGCCCGTTTTTTTCTTAGGGGAAATTTTAGAGATGAGATCGTTCTGTTCTAAATTTTCCCCTAAGAAAATCGGTGGCTCACTTTCCCCTAAGAAAGAATTAGAGGTAATCGAGATAGAGGAATCTTTTGAATGAGATCGTTGCTTTTCACTGGCTAACGCTTCTCCCTGCAAGGTATCAGGCATCGGGGTTAATTTCGACGAACTGCTTCGGGGCAATTCCTCCGATTCGTTCGGCGGCCGGCGTGAACCCACCAATTCCACTGAAGATAGCGAGATGTCTAAACATTTGTCTGAATTCTTTTTCTTAGGGGAAATTCCATCAGGCACACCCTCGACTTTTCCCCTAAGAAAATTCAGTTGATGAGTGGTCTCTGGTTGGAGCTTGCCGAGTCGAGCTTGACCCGCTTTGCTCTTAGCCCACTTCTCCAGCCACATTTGAGGCGATGCGTGTCGAACCGCGTCAGAGCAAGGGATGTTCAGCGAAATGGAACGATCGCTATTCTCGATGACCCGTCGAGCCGAGATTTCGTAATAGGTAAACGACCATTGCCAGCCATGAGCCGACCAAGTTTGTGAGACATACCAAGATGATTTTTTAGGTGCTGCTACCATCGCCTTTTCCTCCCTTGGCTGCCATTGCTCGGATTTTTTCCATGAACCGCTTAAACTGTTCGGGTGTGGCCACCTGTTCTAAACTGGCATCATCTCGTACCCGCCGCCAATCGACAAGCCGATGAGGATCGCTTTTGAGCCTGACTTTCGGCTCTCCATATCGATCGAGGCTTAAATATTCTGGCGGCACATCAACCACCTTTTCACCCCTGACGTACTGATACCAATCCAAAAACTCCTTAGATAGTGGCTTCGGTTTGGATTTGTCTACTGTTTGTTTGGGAAGCTGGTATAGGAAAACGGAACGGGGGTTTTTAATGGTTTCCCTTGTATTCTCGATGTGTCGTATCGCTCCCCAAGCTTGTGAGAGGTCATGGGCGGTGATCGCCTTCCTCACCACCGCATCTAACGGGATCTCTAGTTCTGAGAGCTTGTCGATCAAGTCCCGCGGAATTTCCTTTGTAGTTTTTTCTGTAGGGGAAATTTGAGAATTGAGGTGGTTCTCTTGTACTAAAATCTTTTCCTTAATATCATTTGTGTCGTCGATTCCATTGGTCGAATTTCCATCATCATTTTTTTCATCCCCTCCCCCTTCGGTCTGGAAGGTTTGAATAGTCTGAATGATCTGAATAGTCTGAGGAGAGCCAGAATCTTCGAGGGGCAAAGGTTTTAGCGGTTGATTTTCCGAATTTTCAAAATCGTTTCCGACGAATTGAACCGTTTTCCGATTTTCCAAACTGTTTTCCGAAATTTCGGAAATGCTTCCGACGAATTGAACCGTTTTCCGATTTTTCGGAATGCCTCGAAGGTTGCGAAACGAGAACCCCTTATCTTGAAAGTCAAATAGTCCGAGTTCCTGGAATTTAGCGATCGCCGTGTAAAAGGTGGTTTTCTTAATATCAACCGCTTGCATGATCGTCAATGTATCTGGTAAATCGGAGTAGCGATCGCCGAAGGGATCTAACTCAACCAGGTAACTCCATAGTCTCCACTCAGCGGCCGTCAACTTGGAGTCTCTCAGCTTTTGGGATATTTCCGCCGTTAGAGGGTAAAATTTTTGCTCGATCCGTGTCATAATAGTCACACTGTAAAAGAATGAATTTCAGAGGATGAATCTCAAAAGATGAACCCCGATGAACCGATCCCGAAAGTTGCGTTTCGACAAATCGATCTCGACGGTTACTTCTAGATAGGTACATCTAATGAAGAAGTCATTTTCTTGCCCCGTTCCCTAACCAGATTGGGGCTTGTTTTTTTGGGCTAATCCTCTCGGTCGCGAACGGGACGAACCCATCCGAACGGGTCAATCGGAAGGAAGCTTAAAAATTCCTTAAAATGCCCCAGTATTTTCACAACTTGTAGTTTCCGTGTCATAATCGGTATGAGTGGTTCTGATCGTGCGAAAATCAGTTATATTTGTTTGCTAGACTAATTATCAACTAATTAATTCGCATTTGAGTCGGTGAGTATGCAAAAGTTAACAATTAGGCAAGCCTTTAAAACAACCCAAGATTATTTCAAGATTAGTGGTAAGGATCTTTCCGAGGTGTCGGGGATCGGAACGCCCCATATCAGTTCTTTTAGGAACGGGAAGAACTGGATCAGCGAGGATACCTTAGAGAAGCTTCTCGATGGGATGGAAGAAATTGCTCCTGGTTCCCGCCGTTACTTTGGTTTGTTGGTGTCGGGAGGCTCCGAACCGAATTTAGAAGATTTAATTGAGATAATCGGTGCTGATCGTCTCATGGTTGCCATTGCCGAAAAGTTCAAAAAAGATCGGGAAACGATCAACTGCCTGCAGCAAAGTCTGATCATGTCTTAGGGAAAGTCCTCACCGTTTGCGGGGACTGGCGGTCGTTGTGCGGAACCTCAACCAATGATTTTCAGGATTTCTGAAACGGGTTGATTAGCATCGATCGCCATTCGCACCTTTGACAGCTTCTCACGGGGGACTGACCGCTTGAAGGTTTTCCATTTACCGTTAACCTTCTCGTCCCAACAGTAAGCCCAGAACCAATGATCGGGATTGCCAGTCGAACGATCGCCCTCAACCTTTGGATAAGTTTTCACGTTACCGTGTTTATCCTTCTTCTCTTGGTTAAAGGCATAAAGGGAACCACTCGGATTTTTCTTAGGGGAAATCAACTTGGAGGATTGATGACGATCATTTTCCCCTAAGAAAATTTCTGAAGATGTGACGGGGTTGACCGTTTTTTTCTTAGGGGAAATTTCAGAGATGCGATCGTTCTGTCCTAAATTTTCCCCTAAGAAAATCGGTGGCTCACTTTCCCCTAAGAAAGAATTAGAGGCAATCGAGATAGAGGACGGGGGCGATAGGGTTGTCGAACGCTTCGCCCGGGTTCTTTGTATCTTGGAGCCTCTCGGTCTCGGTTCGAGAGGGGAACAGACTTCAAAAAACTGGTAGTGAAACAGACGGTTATCGGTGGTCAGTATCCAACCATCTTGGCGAACCTCACCGATTTTGTAGAACTTACCGTTATCGGGATGCTCCCCGACGATAACGATCGACGCTCCCGCTTCAATTGCCATGATTACCTCCGGGCAATTCCGTCAACAATCCGTAGGACTTATCGAATAGAAAGCGTGCCGTTCCCGTCAGGCCGTGACGGGCTTTGCCGACGATCAATTCCAGCACATCGCGATCGGAACTATCGGGGTTGTAATATTCATCGCGATAGAGCAGGACAACGTTATCGGAGACCATCTCCAGAATTCCCGATTGACTGAGATCGGCCATGACTGGGCGTTTATTGTTGCGTCCCTCTACCGCCCGCGATATCTGGGAGAGTGCGAGAACTGGCACGTTTAAATCCCCCGCCATTTTGTACAGTCCCCGGGCGACATTGCCCAACTCGTAACTGCGGTTGCCGTTGGGGGAATCGTCGGCCATCATCTGAAGATAGTCCACCACCACCAAACCTGGCTTCTTTTTCTCGCTGATGAGGCGGCGGCATTCCGAGGCGATGCCCACGACCGTTGTTCCCCGATCGTCGTTCAAATAAAGGGGCAACTCGGTGGCGATTCCTAACACCCTGGCGATCGTTTCATGTTCCCGCTCGGTAAGTGGAGCCAATCCCGCCCGGTGTTGCCTGATCCGACCGCTTCGGAGGGGGTAAAACCCACAATCGCAATAGTGCGGGTGAACGCTCAACAAACTCCACAGACGGTACTCTAGCTGTTGGGCGGTCATCTCCAACGAGAAGAAAACCACAGGTATCCGTCGAGCGACCATCATCTGTAAGGCGAGAAATAAGGCGGCTTGGGACTTCCCCATCGACGGTCGCCCCGCGAGCAGGGTCAACGTTCCAGGCTCGAAACCGACGATTAGATTGTCCAACTCCCGTAAGCCCGTGGGGTAAATCGGGTTATTTTTCTCCAATTCCGTGAAGGCAGCACTCGCCACCTCGCCATTGGAGAGGGTTCGCGTCGTCCGTCCCCAGTTCGATACCAGAAATACTTCCTGTTCCGCTCCGTCCAGTACCTCGTCCAACTCTCGCGTCGTGTCGCGGGCCAACTCGATGACCTTGCCTCCCGTCCCGATCAACTGACGACGGACATACTTATCCATCACCAACTCGGCGTAGCGATCGATGTTGGCGGCCGATACCGTGCGCTCGATTAGCTGTAATAGTCGAGGAATCCCTCCCACCTCGTCGAGAAGCTGGTAATCCTGCAGCCAACTGGAAACCGTCATCACGTCTGTGGGCTTTCCCTTGCCGTGAAGAAAGACCGCCGCTCGGTAGATTTCTTGATGGGAACGAAGGTAAAACGCATCGGCGGCTAGAAAATCGACGATCCGTCCCATCGCCTTGGGGTCGAGGAGAATTCCCCCTAAAATAGATTCCTCGGCCTCGATATTCTGGGGGGGCAACGCAGGATCATACATCGCTTTCTAGACCCCACGGGTCGATCCATTTTTCGCCCGCTAATCTCGCCAATCGCTTCGTTTCGTTTCGTTCTGAAAAGGAGAGCTTTTTGGGGGTTTGTTCTTTCCCCGTTTTTTGTTTGTTCGCTCGTCCCTCCGATTTCTCGAAAAGCTCGTAATAAACTTCCCACCGGTTCAGACCGGCCGCATTCTTGCCAGCCAACCATGCTTCTATATCGACGATCGGATTGGGAAGTTTCCCAGTTTCCTTCTTCACAAAATAAAAAAATCTCTCTCGCTCGTCTTCTGAGAGAGTCTTTTTAAAGTTTGAATAAGTCTTAATAATCTTAGAGGTGCTGGATTCCTTTCCCTGACTAGGTTCCGGGACGGGATCGTTTCCTACAGTGCGAGTCGGTTTCCCACAGTGCGAGGGTGTTTCCTGTAGGAAACCTGATGGTACTGTAGGAAACTTTTCCGCATCACAGGAAACTGTGTTTCCTGTAGGAAACTTTTCCGCATCACAGGAAACCGTGTTTCCTACAGGAAACTCTTCCCCGTCGCGGGAGACCTGATCTCCTTTAGGAAACGTTTGCAGCTTGACCAGTGCTTCGGTGATTTCTAGATCGATGTAGCCTTTATCGTTAAGAACTTTCAGGGCTTTGGAAACCGTGCCTTTCTGGAGTCCCGTGGCGGTTGCCACATCCGTTACCTTGACGCGCAGATCGCGACCGCCGAACGGATCGATCGTTCTCAGATAGTAGAGAACTCGAACTTCCGCGTATCTCAATTCTTTGGTGACTTCGAGCCACTCTTCTGGTTTTAGCGCGTAAAACTTGCCTTCTATCTTGTTTTGTGTCATAATAGTTATAGTTTTTGTGGAAAGGTATATACTTTCCATCGAAAGTGATGTACTTTTCGTTAATTTGCCCCATAACCCGAACAGAGTTGGGGCTTGTTTTCTAGGTGGGTGGCGATCTTAAAATTGCCTTAATCTAGATATCAATCGCTCTTAACCTCATTTCGGTTTAAAAGACTTCCTACTCAGTCCCCCGATTTACGCTCCCGCAATCGCACTAAAAAGTATATGTTTTAATTATATATGTATATAATTAAAAAATCCATCCCTTGAGGGAATTTTCTGTTGCTATATTGGGTAAAATAGTGTAGAGAAGTTAAAGGGTTGTTCAATGGAAACTAGAGGGAAGTACAAGGGCAGGAAGGAAAATCCACCGAATCCGGACGGGAGACCTCTGACTTATGAAGAGCCGAAGAAACGCCGCAATCTAAGCGTGACTCAAGCCGGGTGGGAAAAAGTTCAAGCGATTGCGGAACAGTACGATCTATCGGTGTCGGAAATGTTGGAACGGTTAGCCCGCGGCGAGTTTGAACTGGTGCGGAAGGTTTCTTAGTTTTAGAACAAGGCGGATCTTGACACTCTGCGCGCTAAAGCGACGCAGATTCTAGCACAGAATTAGACCAAAATCTAATTCTGATGGGCATTGTCAAGATGCCTCTAGTAACTCTGCTCAAATCTAATTTAAGCATTGTCTTTACTTTTCTTA
>SFBL01000150.1 GCA_007095785.1 Microcystis aeruginosa Ma_SC_T_19800800_S464 | reverse complement strand
TCTGGTAATGTACCGCAAGTCCTTCGTCATCGCTGTGCTTATCTAAATGGTTGCCTTTTTTAACTTTTTTATTGATCTCATTAAGCATTTCTACTTATTGCAAAGGTGAGATGCTCCCCTTACGGTCTGATGTGGTTGATCAAGGATAGATTATACCCGGATCAACAATGGGAAAAAGAAATATCGGTGGCTATGGGAATATTTACTTTTATCGTTCTCGGTTTATATTGGGCGGCCCCTTTTATTATTGTTAGTGGGAAGGTCACGGCCGCCACCCCTTTAATATCCGCAGCCATAGCGATCAATATTATCGGGGTATTTCTCCATTACGGTAGCGATGCCCAAAAGTATTTTACACTTAAATATAGGGAAGGATTGATCACCGAAGGTTTCTTTCGTCGTTGTCGTAATCCCAACTATTTAGGAGAGATTTTAATTTATCTGAGTTTTGCCCTGTTAGCCCAACATTGGCTACCTTTTCTGATTTTGGGGGGATTCATCGCTGGGGTCTTCATTCCCAATATGCTTAAAAAAGACCGGTCCCTCTCCCGCTATCCCGAATTTGATGCTTACAAAGCGAACTCCGGATTGCTATTACCCAAGCTATAGTCATTTTAATTAAGATTGAGAATGTCAAGGCCAGAGTTCATAAGGGTTTTATCGGTCTAGAATGTATCAGACTTATCTGAAATGACTATATTAATAAACCCTGGCCGGGATGCTCACAAATCCACTCAGACCTAACCAAAGTTAAGGTCTTTCTCTTAAACCGCACGGTGCGCTATTAAGTTTCATTTAGGGGGTATTAGACCGATGGAAGTGGAATCGTAGCATAGGGAAAGGTGCTAAACCGCAGGGAGCGGTTTAATTAATAATTAGGGTTTGCGGCAAAAAGTTTGTTGGTGGGGTTAGGAGTCAGTAGCCGGTCGTCGGTCGTTTCAGGCTTTGTTGCCCTCTCTTATAGTACCATTTTATGTACTATAAGAAGGATAATGCAAGGTTTTTGAGAATCCCAATCCTATATTCTTGCACTAACATCGGATTTTAACAGGTCAAAAGCCTTATTTTAACAGGGTTTTACCATTATTCAGCAAACCCTAGGGTTTGCGGCAAAAAGTTTTTCGTGGGGGCAGGGTGTGGCCCCCCAACCCCCCCGACATCGGTAGGGTTGGGTGTAGGGTGTAGGGTTTTAGCGATTTTCAGGTGGTCAATTACCCAATTTTCAGGGAAAAAGTCCAGGAATTTTCCCCCTGATCACCCCCAGTTCTGGCACTTTTGGATTTCAAAAAAGTCTAAAAGACTTATCCAACAAGGTTTTAAGATTTATTCAGCAAGCCCTACTTAAATAGGATTTAGTATCAGAGACCTATCGGGTATTGGCGATCGCGTCTAGAGCCAGATTCAGTTTCAGCACGTTAACCCCCGGTTCGCCAAAGATGCCGAGAAAGCGATCGTCGGTGTTTTTGATAATCAGTATCTCCACTTGATTCGTCGGTAATCCCCGCACCCTCGCCACCCGCTCGATCTGCGCTCTGGCGGCCTCTGGGGTGATATGGGGATCGAGGCTGGAACCGGAGGTATATACCAGATCCGCAGTGGGTTTAATTGCCGCTTTCTCTAATCGGGGAATCTCCCCCTCTATAGCTTTTGCCGGATCGGGATCGGGTTTTCTTTTAATGCGATCGATCAATACAGGGTTACTGGGAGCTAGGTTACTCGCTCCCGAAATTCCAGTTTGCAGGATCTTGTTAGGATCGTTTTTCGGATTGGCCGTACTGTAGGCGGTGGTACTCGGACGACTATTAAAATAGCGATCGCTGGTGAAAGGTTGCCCAATTAGAGCCGAACCCACCACTTAACCTTGATTATTGGTAATTAAACTCCCGTTCGCTTGCCAGGGAAAAAGAATTTGACCGATGGCGATCATCGAGAAAGGATAGATCAGGGCGGTAATTATCCAGAGAACTAGGGTAGAATGGATGGCTCTACCGGCCTCGCGTGCAAAACTCATAACTGGACTTCCACCATACATAAATACTAAAAAATTAACAAAACCCTTACCGCATGGAGCTTCTAAGAAAAAATTGAAAAGAGACTACTGGGTACATTTTTCACTTGAAAATGGACATTCGGCGAAGCTCAGTCGAGCCGTCGAGCCCCTGTACCGTTGACTGTATCTGGAGTAGAGCGATGACCTAGAGTTGGCTGTATAGTGATCCCTAACCCGATTTTAACAGATAGTGTCATTAATCTCTAGCCTGCATTATTCATCAGAGTAGGGTAAAAAACCCTGAAACCACTACCAGATATAAGTTAGAGCGACTTGATCTCAACAACAGTCTGTTTTGTCTCTCCGTCACTGGGCTAAATGAGAGAAAATAATGGTTAAAAAAGCAGAAAAAAGGGGACAAAAAACTCTATAATATTAGGGACAGTAAGAGTTAAAATTTTCGTTGACCATGACTAAGTTTTCTTCTCAACTTTCGCTAAACTTCTTTACCAAAAAACCTTTAGAAGCTAAGTTCTCTCGCCTTGATTTGAGTTCAGATGCGGGGGTACTTCTGGTTAGACAAGCAGCAGAAAAACTGAAAATTTGTGAAGGATTAGCAGATTGTTTGGAGGATAATCGAGAGCCGGGTAAAGTAAAACATTACTCTACATCAGTTAATTAGTCAAGGAGTTTATCAAATAGCATCGGGCTATGAAGATAGCAACGACAGTAACTATTTGCGTGATGATCCTATTTTTAAGATTGCTTGCGATAAAGTTCCGCCTCCAGGAGAAGAATTATTAGCTAGTTAGCCAACGATGAGTCGATGGGAGAATCAGGTAAAAAACAGAGAAATCAAAAGAATGCGTCGCTTTAATGGCTTAATTATGGAGCATAAGTGGACTTTAGTCATCATCCCCAAAATCCACATAGGTGAATCCTGTTTTAGCATCGGTTAGGGACTTACGATATTTGTCATAAATTGCCACCCCCGGAATATCTTCCGAGAATTGCTTCGGTAGTTTAAAAGAGCTGCGGGGATAGCGTTGCCGAATATCAAGAATGGCGCGATAGGGAAGATACCATTTACGCATTACCTGTAATAATTCGGCAAATTGAGCGTAGGATTTGCCATGTCTGTAGGTAAGGGCAATGTATTGCATCATTCGAGCATAGGTTTCTGGTTTGTTCTTATTATCAGCCACACCGATAATATTTTTCAGCTTCTCAAAAACTTCGTACTTACTAATTACCAAAACAACCAGACTGGAATAATCTAGTGTTTGTTTTTCCCGAAAAGTCTCCAGGATATCAGAAATAGTTCTGAGGACAGAATAGTCCGCTAGTTGGTAGGTTTTAAATAGGGATAAAAGTTTTAATCCTAATTCGTAATCTGCCAGACGTTCTAATTCAGATTGATAGTCTTTTAGGGCAATTTTTCCCTCCTCTGTTTTCACCTGGGGCAGCGTTGACAGTAACTTTTCTGCTACTCTAGCTTGAAAAGCTGCCTTATCTTCGTAGTCAGAAGCAAGCAGAGATTCTACATATTGATAAAAATCCTGTTGTTTAGAACTACGATAACGAAACTCTGTTTGGTCAAGGGTTAAATAACTATTTTTTGCTTCGATCGCTCCTTGCAGTAGTTTAATACTTTGATCTAGTCCTGCGTATTCCTCAATTCCTCTAGCTAGACAGTATTTCATCTTGACAAACATGAGAAATTCTTGACCGCTAAACTTATCACTATCGATCGATTCTGCTTTCTTGGCAAATATCCCCACCGCTGACATTTCCCGATTGTGGACAATCTCTACCAATTCAGGCACCTCTGGCTTTCTTTGAAACAGTTTTCTTAAAATTAATTCTATGACTTTTCTCATCTTCAGTCGCCTCCAGGTTTATTTGAAAAAGTTTTGTTAAAATTAACTCTACGGTGTTGCCCACAAATATAAAGTATAATCCAATTTGGCATCCACTACTGACGAACGACTCCCCAAAAGGAAAACTTCGTCCCTCGGAGTCTGGGCAAATAGCTGATTTTGAGGCATTGAGACACATAGGTTTGGAAAATTTTCCATCATGCTCCTGATTACAGACCAAATTTACCAGCAGCTCTTCACCCACGCAGAATCCACCTATCCCGAAGAATGTTGTGGGTTACTCTTAGGAAAAATTACCGAAACAGCAGCCCAAGTGATTACCATGCAGCCCACAGAAAATAACTGGTCCGGCAACAAGAAAAACCGCTTTAGTATTGCTCCAGAAGTGCTTTTACAAGCTCAAAAATCAGCCCGGGAAAACCGGCTAGATATTATTGGTATCTATCATTCCCATCCCGATCATGCCGCCATTCCCT
The DNA here is from genome assembly GCA_007095785.1 of Microcystis aeruginosa Ma_SC_T_19800800_S464. GTDB lineage: Bacteria > Cyanobacteriota > Cyanobacteriia > Cyanobacteriales > Microcystaceae > Microcystis > Microcystis aeruginosa_E. The sequence continues at coordinate 22,504 of SFBL01000150.1, read as the reverse complement.
CGGAAATTGATCGTCAATTAGCCTGGTCAGGATATACTTATTTAATTGTCTCCGTAGTTTCAGGACGAGCGATCGATTTACAAGCTTGGCAACTGGACGAAGGCGAACAATTTCAACTGGTGAAAATATTGTAGTCTTGTGGGAAATACCAAACAGCCTTAAGGCAATTCTCCCCGTTAGCAACTTCCCCCCATTCCCCCTGATCAGTGGTCTCCCGGAAGCCCGACATCGGGGGGCAAGGGGTTGGGGGGTCTTGCCTCGTCTCAACAAGCAATTTAAATGCGCGGGCAGGTTAGTTATTTTGTTTCTTCTGTGGGAGGTGTGCCATTAGAAGTTCTCAAGCGCTATATTAGGGATCAAGAAAAGCCGTCGTTCTACGACGAGGTTTTAAACCCAAATTTTCGATAAAAGCATCCATACCCATCATTTTTCTACCATCATCCCCCCCTATCCTCTCTGGTATTATCCCCATGCTTGATGCTGTCATAATTTTATTATTCGTCTTCGCTATTGCCAGTATTGGTTATAGTGGTGTGGACTTGCTGCCAGTTACTGTCCAGTCACAAATCAGCAATATTGAAGCTTTACGCTGGTTATCGGCGGGTTTTGCCTCGATTATTGGTTTAGCTCTTGGTTTAGTTGCCCAAACTACCTATCGTCGTCTAGAAACCCAAGTACGACAAACTCCGATCGAAGTTATTTTAACCCGTTCGGTCGGTCTAGTTATCGGTTTGTTAATTGCTAATCTGATCCTAGCTCCGATTTTCTTCCTACCGATTCCCAGAGAATTCTCGTTTATCAAGCCGATAATCGCCATTTTAGGCAGTGTTATGTTTTCCTATCTGGGGGTTAGTTTAGCTGATACCCACGGTCGGACTTTTTTGCGTCTGATTAACCCCAATAGTATGGAATCAATTTTAGTGGCAGAGGGAACCCTGCAAGCGGCCGCCACCAAAGTTGTTGACACCAGTTGTATTATCGATGGTCGTATCGAACAATTGTTAGACACAGGATTTATTGAGGGACAGATACTCATTCCCCAATTTATCCTTCAGGAATTGCAACAGTTAGCGGATGGCAGTAACGACCAAAAACGAGTCAGAGGAAGACGAGGATTAGACATCTTAAACCGGATGCAAGAAGAATTTCCCGATCGCATTATCATTCATCCGGCCGATTATGACGATATTAGCACCGTAGATGCTAAATTAGTCCATCTTGCCCAAGAAATTAACGCCACCTTGCTCACTAACGATTATAATCTCAGTAAAGTGGCCAATCTGCAAAAAGTCACCATCTTGAATGTCAACGATCTCGCCCAAGCAGTACGCCCGATCTACTTGCCTGGGGATACTTTGGACCTAAAAATTCTCAAAGCAGGAAAAGAACCCACCCAAGGCATCGGTTATCTAGAAGATGGCACGATGGTGGTGGTAGAAGAAGGAAAAGATTATCTAGGGGGAGAATTGCGGGTAGTGGTGACATCTGCACTGCAAACCTCGGCCGGACGGATGATTTTTGCTAAACCCCAAAATTCCCTGATTGCTTGAAGGTAATAAAACCAAAAAAAGCCTCAAATACAGGGCCAGAGGGGATTGTATTTGAGACTTTTCATTTTGTAAGGGAAGTTAAGTCACTAACTGAACTATCTAGCCAATTTATATCTAAATTAGGCCGGTTTATTGATTACAGCCATGGACTGACGAGCAAAACTAAAATAACCATCCCAGAATTGTTTCTGACTATCGAGGGCAACTTTGGTGGCGGTTTCTTGGGCGGTTAGGTAGGATTTCACCCATTCTTGTTGATATTCGAGGGATTTAACCAAAGTTTCCGGAAACTCAAACACTGATGTAGTCGAGGGAACACCATTACCCCAAGCGGACAGAAGCAGTTTCTGCCATTCGGCTAGGTATTTTTGGTATTCTTCAAGATAATTGGTGTTCATAGAAGTCAAACCGCTAACTAACCCATCTGGAAGGAGATGGTGAGAAAGTGGGGCGGTGTTGCCACCTTCTCGAAAGCAAAAATCGCGCCGAGATAGAATATAATATCCTATCCCTTCCTTATATTATAACCTGAGTTTGCGATCAGCCCCAATCTTTATGCGATCGCCGTCAGCCCAGCCTAAGCTAAGACGCATCTTAACCGCCTATCCTTAGATTAGCTGAACCCCCCCTTGCCCCCCCGACATCGGGGGGGCAAGGGGGGGTTGCCTCTTGCCTCTTGCATGAGTGCCTCATCTCAATAAGCAATTTAAATGCCCGGGCAGCTTATTTTTTGGTGACTGGGAACTAACGCTAAAATAATCCTACTCTAGCCATTTTCTCCCAACTATGATCGATCGCCCTATTCATGTAATTGGTGGAGGATTAGCGGGGACTGAGGCGGCGTGGCAGATAGCCCAAGCAGGTATTCCCGTGATCCTGCACGAAATGCGCCCAATTCGCTCTAGTCCCGCCCACCATAGCCAATTTTTAGCCGAATTAGTCTGTAGTAACTCCTTTGGTGCCATGGCGGTGGATCGCGCCACTGGGTTACTCCATGAAGAATTACGACGCTTAAATTCCGTAGTTATTGCTCAGGCCGATCAGCACAGTGTCCCCGCAGGAGGGGCTTTAGCGGTCGATCGAGGGGTCTTTAGTCGAAATTTGACGGAAATCCTCGCTAACCACCCTCTAATCACCTTAAAACGTCAGGAGATCACTGAAATTCCTCGGGATGGTATCGTCGTTTTAACCACTGGACCGTTAACCAGTGCTGCTTTAGCCGCAGATCTGCAAAATTTTGCCGGACTAGACTATCTGAGTTTTTTTGATGCCGCTAGTCCAATTATTCTAGGGGAATCGATCGATCGATCGATTGCTTTTCTCGCCTCCCGTTACGATAAAGGTGAGGCTGCCTATCTCAATTGTCCCATGGATCGGGAACAATACCTGCATTTCTGGCAAGAACTAAAACAGGCAGAACAGGCAGAATTAAAGGATTTTGAGCGAGAAAATGCCAAATTTTTCGAGGCTTGCCTACCAATCGAAGAATTAGCCAGTCGGGGAGAGGATACCATGCGTTTTGGTCCCCTGAAACCGGTGGGATTAGCGGATCCCAGATATCCGGATCAACGTCCCTACGCAGTTATACAGTTGCGAATGGAAGATAAAGCGGGGCAATTGTGGAATATGGTGGGATTTCAAACTAATTTAAAATGGGGTGAACAAACACGAGTTTTCCGTCTGATTCCGGGGTTAGAAAAGGCCGAATTTGTCCGCATGGGGGTGATGCACAAAAACACCTTTATCAATTCTCCCCAGTTATTATCCTCCAGTCTCCAGTTTAAATCGCGACCGACGCTATTAGCGGCAGGACAGTTAATCGGGACGGAAGGCTATACGGCTGCGGCTGCTGGGGGATGGTTAGCGGGAACTAATGCCGCTCGTTTAGCTTTAGGATTAGAAACGGTGACATTGCCGACCACAACGATGATGGGATCATTATTTGAGTTTATCAGCAGTGCCGAACCGAAACATTTTCAACCGATGCCGCCAAATTTTGGCATTTTGCCAAATTTTACCAGAAAAATCCGCAATAAACGGGAACGTTACGGTCAATATGCCGATCGCTCTTTGCAGGATTTAGAAGCATGGATGAATCAGCTAAAAACTCCCTGTCTCGTCTAACTGTCAATCCCTAAATCGATCGCCCATAATAGAGAAGGAACCTATTCTTTCTCTATCGCTATGCCAAACCCCGATTTTTTCCCTCCCCAATCCTACAGTCAAGAGGATGTGCAGGAAATTCTCTATTTGGCTATCTCCCGTCAAGGGGATAAGGGGGAAATTACCCGTCAACAGTTGTTAGAAATTGCCGACGATTTAGCTATTGAAGTTAAAGACTTAGAAGCGGCGGAAAAGGACTGGCAAGAGTCAAAAATGCTCAGTTATAAGCGGCAAGAATTCGATCGCTTTCGTCGCGAGGAGCTAAAACATAAAACCGTTCGCTATCTGATTATTAATAGTTTTTTTATTATCATTAATTTAATTAGTGCGGGAACAATTTCTTGGGCAATTTATATCTTTTTGCTGATGGGTTTACCCCTTTCTCTATCGGCTTGGAAAACTTTTCAAAATCAAGGAATTGCCTACGAAGAAGCATTTAAACGCTGGAAAATTAAAGAGGAAATGAAAGAATCTTTTACCAATCTTTGGACTAAAATTAAAAAGTTTTTACAGTTTTAATACTGTTGAAAAAGGAAGATTTTTAAAGGGAAAACTCTCTTCTAAAATTGGGCGTTACTTTCGATTTTTTCCCTCAATCCAAGCTTTTGGGGGGTAGAACCCCCGCGCATTAGTTTTTCGGTGGGATGCTTACACGCGGTTGTTCATATATTTGTACCAGTTTAAGAGTCACTGATAATTGTTGATTGTCGGTGTTTCTGCAAATGTGAGATGCACCATTTTTCCTTTTCGTCAACCACACAGACACAAATCGGTAAAACCCTACACTACACCCCACACCCCACACCCCACACCCTGTCCCTAGGAAAAACTTTTTCAGCAGACCCTACTTACTGTCATCAAAAATATCTAACTGCTGCAGAGAGGGGGAATTATCCGACTTAACCGGTTTAATTTTCTTAATTCCCTGACGCAAACCGATCGCAATTTTACTATGTTTTTCGATTTGACCCATCACCTGCATGGCACGATCGATCACAGAAGCTGGTAAACCGGCTAATCTCCCCGCTTCGATACCGTAGGATTTATCCGCGCCTCCCGGTCGTACTTGGTGCAAAAATACTATCTCATGGGGTAATTCCTTGACCGTTACCTGATAATTGGCTACATTCTCTAAAATTGAGGCTAATTCATTCAGTTCGTGGTAGTGAGTGGCGAAAATCGTCCGCGATTGCAGTACCGTGGCTAAATACTCCGCCACAGACCAAGCTATGGATAAACCGTCAAAAGTGGCTGTCCCCCGGCCAATCTCATCTAATAATACTAATGATCTCTCCGTGGCGTGATTGAGAATATTGGCAGTTTCGTTCATTTCCACCATAAAGGTGGATTGGCCAGTAGCGAGGTCATCCACAGCCCCCACCCGGGTGAAAATGCGATCGCAGATGGAGATTTTGGCCGACTTGGCCGGGACAAAACTACCGGTTTGGGCCAACAATTGAATTAATCCCACCTGTCGCAGATAACAACTTTTGCCACTAGCATTGGGACCGGTGAGAATAATCAAGTCGGGGTATTCTAAACCTTCCTGATTGCCCAAATTAATCGAATTCGGCACAAAAAAGCCAGCCCCAAGGGATTGTTCCACCACGGGATGACGACCATCTTTAATATCGATAAGACGACCATCCGCGATTTCTGGGCGACAATATCCCTGATAAACGGCGATTTCTGCCAATCCGGCCAACACATCCAAAGCGGCGACTTTTGTGGCCACTTCTCGGATTTCTGGGGAAAATTCGGCCACTTGACGGCGTAAATCGCTAAAAATCTCGTATTCTAACTTATTTAATTCATCTACTGCCGTCAGAATTATATTTTCTTTCTCCTTTAACTCGGTGGTGATATAACGTTCTTCATTGACTAAAGTTTGCTTACGCACATATTCTTTTGGGGCGAAATCAGCTTTACTGCGGGGTAAACTGATATAATAACCGAAAGTTTTGTTATAATTAACCTTAAGGTTACTGATACCCGTTCTTTCTTTTTCTGTCGTCTCTAGATTTTTAAACCAATCGATTACTTCCTGATAGTCGCGCCGCAGGGCATCCAATTGAGCATCAATTCCCTCGCGAATCACCCCCCCTTCCTTCAGATGCAGCGGAGGAGATTCCACCAGATGCGCTATCACCTGCTGGCCTAATTTTTCTAAATCGGCGGGAATTTGCTGTAAAGCTTTCAAATAGGGCGAATTTCCCGAAGCGACCAAAGCCGCTAAATCGGCTAATTTGACTAAAGATGACGCTAGGGAAAGTAAATCGCGGGCATTAGCGGTTCCTGCGCCAACACGACCGCTTAAACGTTCTATATCGTAGATTTCCCTTAATTTTTGCCGAATATCTTGGCGCAGGGAGGGATTATCCTTTAACTCTTGGATAGTATCTTGACGAGCGCGAATACCGCGAGAATCTAAGAGAGGTTGCAGTAACCAACGACGTAAAGCGCGACTACCCATGGCCGTACAAGTGCGATCGATCGCCCATAATAGAGAACCATAGAAGCTACCATCGCGCACCGTTTGGGTAATTTCAAGGTTGCGACGGGTTTGCCCATCTAAAATCAAAAATTCCGAGATAGAGTAGGTTTTTAAGGGTTGTAGGGGGACTTGATTGGCTTTTTGGGTATCTTCAATGTATTCTAATAGGCCTCCGGCTGCGCGAATAGCGAGGGGTAAATGTTCGCAGCCCATCCCCTCTAGGGAACGCATTTTATAGGTGATTAGGAGACGATTTTTCGCTTCTGTGAGAGTAAAGATAGTTTGGGGACGGAGAGAATAACAAAAACTATCGGGTAAACAGGGGGGGAGATGGTCGGATTTTTCCCCGGGGCGCAAAATACGGTTTAAATCGGGGGCATTGATGGGAAAAAGGATTTCTGAGGGCTGTAAACGGGTTAATTCTAGGCTTAAAGCCGTTAAATCGCTGGCTTGGGTGGTGTAGAATTCTCCGGTGGAGATGTCTGCATAGGCTAATCCCCAATTTTCTCCGGTAATCACCACTGCAGCCAGAAAATTATTCTTTTTTGCATTTAACATTCCCTCATCGGTGAGGGTTCCGGGGGTGAGCAGTTTGGTGATAGCGCGTTCTACTAGCCGTTTTTCGGCGGCTGCTTCCGTTGAATCTTCCACTTGGTCACAAATCGCCACAGCATAGCCTTTTTCCACCAATAAACGACTATAGCGCTCTAGGGCGTGGTGGGGAACCCCGGTCATGGCTACTCTCCCAATACCTTTACCCCCTTCCTTGCTGGTAAGAACTAATTCTAATTCTCTGGAGATAATCACCGCGTCCTGAAAGAAACACTCGAAAAAATCGCCCACACGATAGAGTAAAAGAGCATTGGGATAGGTTTCTTTTACCTCCACATAATGCTGGTACATGGGGGTGAGTTTACCGCGATCGAGTCCGCGATAATCACGATGGGGATCCTTATTGGTAGCGGGTGGTTCTAGGGGAAAATCCGAAGGGAGAGTCATGGGTCAAAGAAAGCTGGACAATGTTTTAATGAACTGTTCCCCACCCCTTGGCTGAGTGGGAAGTTTCTGACGCTTCTTCGTCGATGGCGGTTGCCTCAGACTTCCGCACCAGGAGAACCGCTCAATGGTTCTCCTTGCTGCACCTTCCCCACGGACCTAGGCTGAGAGTGGGGACTGACGCAGGTTCGTTCCATCAAAAATTGAACGGACAGAACTGATAAGCGATAACTGACAACTGAATTTAGATAGACACTTCGCTTAATTCGCGAGTGAGATGATCAAAGGGTTCAGCGATCAAAGAGGTGTCGGCAATACCCGCCTCAGTGGCCATGGTTTGAATCATTTCGCTCATGATTTGGATACCGCGCACCGTCGGACCGATGGGAACACCGAGGGAATTATAGGTTTCCCGCAGTCCTTGCAGTACCCGCTCATCTAGAACATTAGTATCAGCAGCTACTAGGGCATAACTGGCATAGCGGAGATAGTAATCCATATCCCGCAGACAGGCAGAATAACGACGGGTGGTGTAGGCATTACCCCCGGCGCGGATCAATTCGGGAACTTCTTCAAATAGACGAATCGCCGCCCCACGCACGAGCGCCGCCGAATTAGCGTTAATTAGGGTGGCGGCAGCTAGACGGGCAGTTCCCGAGGCAAAATATTGTTTAAGATTATCGATCGCATCTCGATCGAGATAACGTCCGGTGACATCGTATTTTCTAATCAGGCTAGTTACCGCGTCTCGCATTATTAAGTTTCTCCCAACAGCAATAAAGGCATTTTTGAGTTTCGCTTTATTTATAATCTCACAGGGTTGAACTTCGGGGGACATCCCTAGTCTAACTCTCTTGCTTGTCTAACAATTTGTTGTTTTTTTGAGACATTTCTTTACATTTAAGGCATTGGCTGGACTTGCTCTGAGTCGCGGAATTATCCCTTATTTGACGAGGCACTCAAAATCACGAGATTATCTCGATGAATAATGGTTTCTGCGGCCATGTAACCTAATAAACTGGCAATACGCTCGGAATGTTGACCTTTAACTCGATCGATCTCCTCACTACTATAATTAACAATTCCCCTGGCAATTTCCAGGCCTTCTCGATCGCACAATTGCACCGATTCCGAGGCGCTAAATTCCCCCTCCACTTTGGTGATCCCGGCCGCTAGGAGAGATTTTCCCCCCTGACAAATGGCTCGAATTGCCCCGGTATCGAGATAGATTTTACCCATGGGCATTAGTCCGTAGGCGATCCAGCGTTTGCGGGCGTTATCACTGCGTTTTTGGGCTTCAAAACGGGTTCCGATCGCCTCTCCTGCCATAATTTTTAAGATATTGCTGGGCTGCCGTCCCCTAGTAATCGCCATTTCTACCCCGGCGCTGGTGGCAATCCGGGCCGCGGCCAATTTAGTCGCCATACCCCCGGTCCCCCACTGACTGCCACTACTACCGGCATCGATCGATAGTTGCGCTAATTCCGCGGGACTAACTCGGGCAATGGCCGCCGCTTCGGGAAATAGCCGCGGATCGGCACTGTAGAGGCGATCCACATCGGTGAGGATAAATAACCAGTCAGCCTCGATTAAACTGGCGACAAGGGCTGATAAAGTGTCATTATCGCCGAATTTTAACTCATCGATCGCCACCGTATCATTTTCGTTGACAATGGCAATCACCCCTAATTCAAACAAAGCCTGAAAGGTATTATAGGCGTTGACATAACAGGTGCGTTCCATCAATTCGGGACGGGTCAGCAGAATTTGGGCGATCGGTTGACCAAGACTGGTAAAGAGGTCATCATAGATCCGCATCAGACGACCTTGACCGACGGCGGCGATCGCTTGTTTGAGGGCGATTTTTTTCGGTCTTTCCTGTATTCCCAGACGACGGCAGCCCACCCCGACGGCCCCGGAAGATACTAATACCACCCGATGACCAGCAGCGCGCAATCGGGTGAGGACTTCCACTAAAGCGGCGATCGTGGAGAGGGATAATTGGCCGGTTTCATTATCGGTCAAACTGGAAGTACCGATTTTGATCACTATGGTTTGGTTCATCATTGTACAATAGTATCCTTACTGGACAAAGTTTTCAGGGTGTTTTAATTTACGTCGGCAATATATTATGAATCAAGGCTCTCAACTCAGCCTTTATCTGGAAACTAGCGTCATTAGCTATTTAACGGCAAGACCACGCCGTGATTTAGTGGTTGCTGCCCATCAACAGCTTACCCGTGATCGGACACCGAGTATTTATACTCCTGAAGAATTAATGTAGGAGAAGTATAATGTTAGACCCTATCCTTGAAGAGCTTCGTCAAATTCGGTATCAAATCGAAAAAGATTGTCAGGATAATCCCCAAATTCTCTCTGAATATTTATATCGAGTTCAATCTCAATATTCTGAGCGATTAGTGCGCCGTTCCCCTCAACCTGCTTTACAAATTGCCCCAGGATAAAGGTATTCATCTGAGAGGAAATTTTAAAATAATTCCCTAGCGTCTGCTTAGCTACAATTATGCCAGAAATTAGTCGTTTTTTAGGGATCATTATTACGATGTATCATAATGAGCATCCGCCCCCTCATTTTCATGTTCGCTACAATCAGCAAAAAGCCCTTATTGATATCGAAAATTTGGCTATTTTAGAAGGTAAATTATCTCCTATAATTCTGGGTTTAGTCATAGAATGGGCTGCTCTTCATCAACATGAGCTACTCAAAAATTGGCATCTGGCTAGACTCAATCAATCTTTAGAATCCATTGCTCCCCTAGAATAAACTATGTTAAAGGATATTATTGAAGTGAAACCCTTAGAAAACTATCAACTTTATCTTAAGTTTGAGGATAATCAAGAAGGGATAGTGGATCTCGAGCAATTTGTTGAATTTGAAGGGGTTTTTAATCCCCTGAAAGACTTAGATTATTTTAGAACGGTAAAACTTAATCCAGACTGGGGAACAATTTATTGGGATAATGGAGCTGATTTAGACCCTGATGTCCTCTATTCTCTGGTTACTCGTCAACCCATTCAACTCTTACAAAAAAGCCAGAATCAAGATTCTTTAAGTCAGGCAATTGTTTAGATTATAGCGGTTCTCGCATCTGTGCGGCACACTTAAACCTTTGCTGATTAAACTGTTCAGGATCGGGAATGTACCTCTTGTGAATCAGAAACGCTATAACTTTATTGGCTCTCCTGAGTTTCGTGGGTCTATTTTGTCTTCGCATCTAGGCAAAGTCAGATAGAGTAAGCTTTTCAGGCTTTTGAAAAATCAAATAATGTATTAATCCGATACATTTCATACACAGAATCCAAGAGAGCCACTTTATTTTCTGGGAATTCAGATTGGAGTGATTTTTTAATTATCGATACTTGTCAAAAAATTTCAATTATCAATCCAGCCTAGTTTCTCGCTATTTTCTAAAGTCATTGAGAATTTTTTTAAGTTTAAAAAATATGATAAAAATAACCCCTCTCAACTGAATGACTGAAGGGGAATTTGTTGTGTTTTTGGCCGCAAATTAGCCAAAGATTTTGAGAGCTTTAGTTATTGGTTTTCCTCAATTTCTTGCGCTGATTTTAATATATCTAAGTACAATTTTTGATTAATGCGAAAACCTGCTTTAATAATCAAATCATCTATTAACGGCTGAATGGTAGAAATCAATCTTCTTTTTTTGGCAATTAATAAAACACCTAAAATCCCAATAACATTTAATCCTAAACTAATAGCTTTCTTTCTGCCAGGGTTCTCGTCTATAATGACTCTATCAGCATTTAAAGAAATTGCTAAAGCTATCGTTTCTGATTCTCCCCGATGTAATTCTTTTTGTAACTCTTTCAATAATAACCGATCTTTTAACTCTCGCTTTTCTATCCAGGATACGGTTTGAACTTCAATAGTGCCTGGAACAGCATAACCTAATCCTGTCATTTCTTCATAAACAGCTAGGGGAATAATAATTGTTCCATAAATATCATGGAGCAAGTTAAGATAGCCGATAGCAGCTAAACTGGTAATCGGAGAGGTGTTGCTGACAACAATCACAGATCACCTAAGGTTTTTAGAGTTTGTAATTCTTGTTGCCAATCTACACTATCGTAATTTATGCAAATATTTCTCTGAGCGAGTTCTTGACGAAATTCAATTAAAGATAAGTTGGCAAAATCAGCCGCTTTTGCGCTACTGATATGATAATCTCTAAACATAATGATTGCCAGTTCTAGTCGCAACAGTTGCTCGTTTTTTCCTGTTGCTTGTATAATTTCGTTGGAAATCACAATACTCATGAAATTTTACGATATTTATATGAGAGTTGCTATCATACCACAAAAAACTACTTGTGACCAATTAATTAATAAAAATTAATGATTAGAAACATGGGCAAAAAAATAAACCCCTTCAAGTGAGTGATTGAAGGGGCATTTATGGTATTTTTAGAAGCAATTTAGCCTACTTTTGTGGTCTCTTTTTCTTCGGATTGGGAGGGTTTTATTTGGCGCTTAAGGGTTGAAGCTGCGCCGAGTGTACCGAGGGCGAACAAACTGAGAACTGAAGTTGGTTCTGGTGTATGTACTAAAGAAACATCTAGTATCCGAACAGTACCGTTAATACAAGCTTGATTGCAAGAGTCAAAATCTGATGGTTGCTTACCAGTCAATTGACCCGGTGCATAATTGTAAGTCCTGATATTAAAATGTGATTCATGTTTAAACTTCTCTGTATCAGAAGAATTCAGAAAACGAGGAAAAATCACATTAGGATGACCGTTATAACCCTCTCCATGAGGAGCTTTTACATGAGCAGTTGTCAGAGTAACTGCCTGCACTGCTGGCAATCCTGGAATTACAACACTAAATGTCTCTGTTGCGCTTACACTCCAATTGTCTCCAATAAGACTAGAGGTAGATCCTTCGCTATAAACATTATCGAAATAAAAAGAACCATCAAATCCATACGGATCATCTCTACGTATGTCCCATCCTAATATTGCCGCTTCAGAAGGCTTAGAAGCTGTAATAATAAGTGTTGCTCCTAGAGTTCCGCCTAAAGCTAACCTTGTGAGGTTTTTAACTGTTGATAATCTGGATAGTTTTATCATTTGTCGTTCGCTTTGAATTGGTTTTAAGCGAACTATACACATTACCCCCCCCATAAAGTATCAAAAGCTACAATTTAACAAATCTTTACAAATCCTTACAAATCTTTATATTTCTCTCCCTAGCAGCGATTCACCTGGGACAATGGAATTTAGTAAACTTCATCGTGTGTTCCTATATCTAGGAGTAATACCTTATTTTCAGCCATAAATTTGAAGATAAGCCGATATTCATAGGTAATACTAAAAGCCAAATAGCCTTTTAAATTTCCACTTAATCTATAAGTTTTTAATGAAGAGTGAAATGGCTCAGAACAAAATAAGGTTAATTTATTCTCAAATTTTGCAATCAAATCTGGATGTTTCTTCTTCCATTTCTTGAGAATTTTTTAAAATGGCTCATCCCAGACAATATTAATCATCACTATCCAAAGCACTCATTAAGTCAGCCACCGTACCAGATGTAACATGACCTTGCTCATAATTTTCCTCAGCTTGTTTACCTCTAGCAGCAAGTTGGGAACGTCTTAGCTCACGAATTCTTTTATTGAGAGTATCAGCAATGAAATATTGCTCCTCTTCAGGAAGGCAAGAGATAGTGTTCAAAATTTCATTAACATTCATAAGCTGTATAACCAGTCGCTCTTTATTTTGATAGGAGAAGTCAATTGAGATATGTAGCTATTAATTATTTCATTTTAAATTTTACCACATTTATAAGTGCATCCTAACAGTGCGATCGCAGTGATTCACAGGAGAAGGAGTCTCAGGTGGTTTTCTCTGCTTTACTCCTTCTCAGGCAAACTATCCTCTTCCGTGAGGGATTGTGGCGCGGTGCGTCGGATTCGGTATTATTTATAAATATCACCACGAGAACCGATCTCAGTGATAATGAAAAGCCGTTCTTCTCGATTGACTTGCATTAATACCCGATAATTACCAACTCGCAGACGATAACCCTCACGCCCTTTAAGTTTCTTGAAATCTGTCTGAGTAGGACTAACCAGCAATTGATCCAGTTCATTTAAGATGCGCTCTTGGCTACGAGGCTGTAACCGTTTTAGGTAACGCTCGGCTGGTTTTAAGATGATGTAACGCCACATCCTAATTCAGCCTTTAACTTTACTAAGGATTTGCCAGGATCGCGCCCTTCTAGATACTCCTGATAGGCTTTCTCTGCCGCTTCAATTTCTTCGGGAAGCACGTCATCAGCCGTCTCAGAAGTTTCTAAATACTCTAGGAATTGCTCAATATCTACAGCACTCTGGTTCTTCATGCTACTGCCTTTACTTCCTTATTGTTTTTCTTGCTTTCATTAACCATCATAAAACAAAAGAGGGATTGTGGCGCGGTATGTCCGATTCGCCTTTGCGTTCTCCCTGGACTGCTCTTCAACGCGATCGCTAACCAAATTAAACACGATTATATTGCCATAAAACCGTAAAAGCTTGGTCTCCAAACCCTTGAGGACAAGATAGGCTGCACCCGCTCATTCTGTCGGTTGGAGGAGGGAAACCCGTTACTGATTCTGTTCACTGAGAAGCACTAATTTTATTGGTGTAGAATAATTGATGTTCCCAATATTCAGGCAATCAAATGGATTTCAATTACTCTGGTTAAATCAGTCAGTCTAATTTCGGCTATTATTGATTTAGAGATTAGATAGCCAAAGCTTTGATAGCAACTTTAATTAAAGTATAAAAACGGGGTTCAGTCACGTTGACTTCTCTAGCTTGTTGCCGATTTTTGCCTAATAAACCAATGCGCTGCCCTTTCTGCACGACTAAAATATCGCCCTGTTCATTTTTGATGCGAATCTCGTTTAAATCACCCCAAAAACTACATTGATACATTTTTTCGGCGTGCATAAAAATTGCTTTTTTAATATTATCATTTCCTTGGGGTAATCGCACTCCCACTAATTCAATTTCTATGGTTGTATTACCATTCCAAGTATTTTCTTTGAGTTTATAGGCAACATCTAAACGAGTTGGTAAAGGACAATATTCGCCCCAACGCCAAGCTAATGCCTTAATTCTGGTATCATCGGTTTGAGCTAGTAATAATTTTAAATGATTTTTTCCGATAGTTTTCTGTTCCACTACCCGCACGTTAGGAGTCCAAAAAACGGGTAATTCATTGCCAATTCCCCAGGGTTGCAAACTATCAATTTGTTGAAAAAGTTCGAGAGTAATTTGTTTAAAGTCAATGATAGTATCAATTTTAATTAAAGGTTTTAATTGTTCTATTTGTAAAATTTTGTGAGAAAATTGACTTAATCTTTGTTTAAATGCTAGTAAATTAGCTGTGGGTAAACTAAAACCCCCCGCCATTTTATGACCGCCAAATTTTCCTAGTAAATCTTGGCAAAATTGCAGGGCTTCAAAAACGTGAAATTCTTCAATTCCTCTGGCAGAACCGCGAATTTTACCCGCATCTTCTTCCTCGTAAGTACCGATAAAAACTGGCACTCCGTAGCGTTCCACTAGACGGGATGCCACAATACCAATTACCCCATGATGCCAATCTTTTTCGACTAACACTAAAACTCGATCTTGTTGCCAAAGAATCGGCGTTTTTTCCACTAATTTAATCGCTTCTTCTTCTATTTTTTCGCACAATTCTTGACGGGTACGATTAATTTGTTCGCACTGCATCGCTCTTTCTAAGGCAATTCCTGCGTCATCGGTGGTTAATAATTCAATAACTATCTGGGGATCACCAATTCTGCCAATTGCATTAATTCTCGGTCCCAATTTAAAGCCAATATCATCCGGTTGTAATTGCTTTTGTTCCTCGCTAATTCCCGCTATTTGCATCAGGGATTGAATCCCAACTAATTGGGATTTGGGTAATTTTCTTAAACCCCGTTTTAACCAGCGACGATTTACCCCAATTAATGGGGCTAAATCTGCGATAGTGCCTAGGGTAAATAATGCTAATAATGACTCGGTTAATCCCTGTAATTTACCCATTTTTTGGGCAGTTGTCACCGCTAAAATATAGGCGACTCCCACCCCCGCTAATCCCTGATAGGGAGAGTTCGGGGTTAATAATTTTGGGTTGAGAATAGCGGAGGCATTTGGTAAAATTGGCGGCAGATCGTGATGATCGGTGATAATAACTTTTAATCCTAATTCTATCGCTAGGGCGGTCGGTTCGTGAGCGGAAATACCATTATCAACGGTGAGAATCAATCCGACTCCGGATTCGGCAAATTCTTCGACAATGCGCTGATTAATTCCGTATCCCTCTTTCATGCGACTGGGTATGGCATGATTTACCCTAGCGCCGAGATGTCTCAAGGCTCTTAGCAGTAAAGATGTACTGGTCATGCCATCGGCATCGTAGTCCCCACAGATGGCAATTTTATCGCCTCTAGCGATCGCTTTTACTAATAAATTGACACTTTTTTCTAAGTCGGGAAATTCTCCTAGGGGAGAGGGTAGGATATCCGCTTCAGGATCTATATAAGTTTTAGCTAATTCGGGGGTATCAATACCGCGATTAATTAAGATAGTTGCTAATAACGATGATAATCCCATTTCCTGCGCTAACCCCTCGATTTTTTCGGGATTAGTTGCGGCAATATACCAGCGTTGGATGGGATATTTGTAGGGCATTTTTTGTTAAGTAAAAAAGTAGGGTGCGTTAGGGCAGCGTAACGCACCAAAAATAAGGTTAAAAGCGGATTTGGATGGCCCCAGCAGGAGGTTGAAAGGGGAGATTACTATTATTAATTCTCAGGGGAGAAGTAGGTACTACCTGCACATTGGGGGTGGTGGGTTGACTTTCGTTGGTACTCAGTAAAGTCAATTGATTAATATTAGGATTAATCGCAAATTGTTGGGTGATAACTCCCGACGGACAACAGGAAGGATCCCGGGGGAGAAATCTTCTCATGTTGACGGTGATCGTACCATCTTTAGCACTAAGATTATCGACAATTACCCGATCGGCTAACAGGACAGTATCGGTGTTAGTGGCAGTACCGTTATTATCGATCACTAGGGCTAAATAATGTAATTGCTGTTGCTCTCTGGTAATCACTCTTAATACGACAATACCATCAGTACTTTGATCATTATTATAGTCTCCCATCAAGGCTTCTTGACTGACTTGCACTCCTAAAATCTGTCCTTCATTAGATTGAAAAATACCATCGCTGACAATTACGGAACCCCGATTAGGAATGTTATAGACGGTGTTTCTTAAATTATCGACGCTCAGGGGTGCAGATTGGGCAAGTAAGGGCAGAGAATTGTTTAATAATAAGCTGATACCTAGGAAGATAGATTGAGGCAAAACTGCTAATTTAATCATGGTTGTAATGGGTTGGGTATATTTTCTTGAGTATCGAATAACCGCACGTTATTAATGGTACAAACCATCCCCTGTTGTGCCGCTAATTTATCTCGCCATTGGCTTAATTGTTGTTGACCATTACTACCATTTAACCAGTAAACTGTCAAGATACCGATTGTTTGTTCTGGTTCACAGGAAAAGCTGAGAGTTTGATCGGGTATATCAGTATTTCCTTCATCACATTGCCAACCTTGTTTTTCAATTAATTCTTTCCAACCTTGCACTTCTTTGGCAGCCACGGCAATGCGTTGATCTCCTTGGTTACAAACCCAATTTCTCTGCTGGGTGGGATCATTCGGTAGATCACCAAGATTGGGAGAATTTTGCTTAATTGGGGGCAGCGAGGGGACTTGAGCCTGAACGGAAAAAATCGGTAGTATTAAGAAAGTACCGATGAGCATTTTTAACAGTTTCATCCTTTAAAATTGCCATATTTAGGGATTTATGCCTTTAGAATATCACGTTTTTGAGATATAGATAAAATACTCTCTTAAGATATGTTTAAATCTTTAATTATGGTTTCGATCGCATCAAAGGAAAATTCTCCGGCTAACTGTTGTAAACCTTGGGCAAGGGTAGCATAATCGGGGGGAATTTCTGCGGTTAGGGCGATAATTTTTTCATCATCACATTCTTGCGCTGCTTGTTGCAATTGTCTAATCCAGTCGGGACTGATTAATTTTAATAGGGATTGCAGGGAATCGAGGAAAACTGGCGAATAATTGGGCTGATTTGGCTCATTATCGGCATAAATATATTTTAATCCTAAATATTCGCCCATTTTTTGCCAAATAACTTCCTCTCGGAAAGGTTTACGCACGAAATCATCACAACCGGCGGCAATAAACAAGGCGCGATCCTCTTCAAAAGCGCTGGCAGTTAGGGCAATTATCACCGTTTTTCCGCGATTATCAGCCTCTAACTGCCGAATTTCCCTGGTTGCTTCGTAACCGTCTTTCACTGGCATTCTCATGTCCATCCAGATAAGATGAGGTTGCCATGCTTGCCAAATTGCGATCGCTTCTTGTCCATTAGCAGCTTCTTGCACGGATAATCCTAGGGTAGCCAGGAGTTTCAGCAACAGTAAACGGCTTTCTGGTCGATCATCGACGACTAATATGCGATATTTAGGCTGATTTTGGGCTAAAGCGATCACTTTTGCCCTATTGGTTTCGGTTTTAATCTCATTTTCCCCCACCAAACCCACCTGAATATCAAAACTAAAAACACTTCCTTGACCCAGAATACTACTAACTCCGATCGCACCTCCCATCAACTCAACAAATTTTTTACTGATAGGTAAACCTAATCCTGTCCCCTGTTGGGATTTTCGTCCCGTTTCCGTTTGGTTAAAGGGTTGAAATAGCTTATAAATCTCCTCTGGAGCGATTCCTGCGCCTGTATCTTCAATTTCCCAGATCAATCGCTGATAATCTCCTCTTTTCTCCCCTAGTTTTCCCCGGAGAGTTACCCCTCCCGACTCGGTAAACTTTAATCCGTTACTCAAGAGATTGATGAACACCTGTCGCAATTTACTTTGATCAGTACATATATATTGGGGCAGCTCGGAGCTGCGATCAAAAATTAAGCTTAAAGCTTTTGCCTGCGCTTGGGGACGGAGCATTTCGGCAATATTATCTAAAAGAGCGTATAAATCGAAATTACTAGGGTTAAAAACCGTTCTTCCCGCTTCTATCTTCGACATCTCCAGAATATCGTTGATTAACTCTAATAAATGTTCCCCGCTACGATTGACAATTTCCAAATATTGCCGATATTCACTACTGATGCTGCTATCCCGGGATATTAAGCGAGTAAAACCCAAGATAGCATTAAGGGGAGTGCGTAATTCATGGCTCATGTTAGCTAGAAACTCACTTTTAGCTTTATTTGCCTTAACCGCCGCTTCTTTAGCCTCTTTTAACTCTTTTTCCGCTTCATATCTACTTTCTGCGATCGCAATTAATTCTCCCAGCAACCGCACAAAGGTGACATCTTCCTTTGTCCATTGCTTTTCTGCACTTGCATCCAATCCCAGATAACCCACCGTTACCCCATAACTATCCCACATGGGAACGATTAAGAGACAGGGAGTAGGACTATGAGCGAGAATAGTTCTTTCAGGGATAGCAGTAGGGGGTAAATCGTCTAAAGAGTTCAGTTTAACTGGAATACCGTTTAATAATTGTTCCGAAAACCAGGGAAAGGTTTCCGTCGAGAGATTTTGTGATTGTTCCCGAATCGGGACAACTTGCGGATAGTCGGGGTGACAGTATTCATAAACCATACTCCACTGCTGACGACAGGTGGAATATTGAATAATGTAACAGTGAGCGCTCTGGGTAAATTGACAGAGCAGTTCTAGGGTATGATTGATCGCCAAGTGGATATCTTGAGAAATTAGTAATCTTGTCACCCGCGAGAGCAAATTATCGCGATATGCCTGCATTTCTAGGGCTTTTTCCCGTTTTTTGCGCTCATTAATATCCGTGTGGGAACCTGCCATGCGTAGAGGCTGCCCCGACTCATCCCAGAGAGCCTCACCCCGGGCTAAAATCCATTTATAACTGCCATCCTTGCAGAGGAGACGAAATTCGGCTCGATATTCGGGAATTTCCTGGTGAAGATATGCTTGCAAACAGTTAAGCATTCGATCAAGATCTTCAGGATGTAGTAAATTTTTCCATGTATCGAAATGATTGGCAATTTCCCCGTCACTATAGCCTAACATCTCCTTCCAGCGCGGCGAGACAAAGAGAGTTTGCGTTCTGACATTCCAATCCCAAATCCCGTCGTTACCCCCTTGCAGGATTAATTGCCAACGTTCCTTATGTTCCTGCCATTCCTGCTGAATTTGCTTAAAACTCTGCCTTTCCTGCTGCCAAGACTGGATAACAGCCTCTAATTCCCGTTTTTTAGACTCTAGTTCCTCAAAATCACTCATAATCAGTTATCAGTTATCAGTTATCAGAGGGTTTGGGTGTTGGGGTTGTAGGGTTTTAGGGTATTAGTTGAATTTCCCCATCACCCCATTTCCCCACTTCCCCACTTCCCCACTTCCCGTCTTCTGTCTCCCGACTCAAAAAACAGTAAACTTTTCCCCTATTATGTTCTATAGGAATTTTACCGAATCAATATGCTCAAATTATTAGCTTCTCTCCTTCTCTCCTGCTGTGTAGTCTTAGGTGTTTCCCTGTCACCAGCTGCTGCCATGGGAGTCTATGACCTACCTATTTTAAGCCCCGGAGCGCCCACTTATGTGGTCGATCCCGTTTCGGCCATTAGTGCGGCTAACGAAGGAAAATTAAATAAAGACCTGAAAAACCTCGCCGAAAAAACCGGCCAAGAAGTGAGAATGGTGGTAGTCCGGCGCTTGGATTACGGTCAAAAAATTGACAATTTAGCCGATGATATCCTGAGAGAATGGTATCCTAATCCCGAAGATCGTGGCAATCAAACTATCATCGTTCTTGATACTTTAACCAATAAAACTGCTATTCGGGTTGGCGAGGAAGCAAAACCCCTATTAACCGATGCTATTGCTGATAGTATCATCTCGGAAACTATGGCAGTTCCCCTCAAAGATGGGGGAAAATATAATCAAGCTTTACTCGATGCGAGTCGTCGTCTAACGGCGGTACTTTCTGGAGAAGCGGATCCCGGACCGCCGGAAGTAGCGACAATTAATATCGAAAGTACCTTTACTACCGCAGAAGAAACTGACGATAAAAGCGCCACAATTTGGGTGATAGTTTTACTGGTTTTAGCCACAGTAATCCCCATGGCCACCTATTTTTGGTACGCTGGTTTTGGTCGCTAAATTAAATTAATGTTCTGGTACTGATACAGCTAAAATATTCTCAGCGATAGTTCAATCCTCAGCCTGAATGAGAGAGGTGAAGTAGCTTTTAGTAGTAGATTTTAGTTGTGTCAGTTCACCCCATTTGCTTAACCTTAATAACCAATGTCTAAACTGGTAAATAAATTACAATCCTATTATCGACAGGAGGCTGGAACTTACTTAATTGAAATTAAACTTAATCAGTTACAGCAAGTCTTTAATTCTCTCGATCCTTCGCCATTTTTAGATAGAGATTTAGACGATAATGCCGAAAATTATATTATTAACTCTGTGGATGAATTTCCCCTCAATACCCCCCTTAAATTAGTCTTTTATCTCCCCAGTCAAGAACAGAATAACGCCCGAAATCTGTTACCCTCAGCTTTACATAACTATTTTGACTATCGCCAACAGGGAGAACAAAGAAAATTACGCACAATTTGGCGACAGGGACGCATATCTTTGATAATTGGTCTCTCCTTTCTTTTTGTTTGTTTGAGTCTCAGCGAATTAATTAGTCGTTTTGGCAGCGATACATTTATTCACTTCTTAGAAGAAGGATTATTGATTAGTGGTTGGGTGGCCCTCTGGCGACCTTTAGAAATTTTTCTTTACGAATGGTGGCCCGTCAGTTATCAACAAAAGATTTTTGCTAAACTGGCCTACATCCCCATTGAAATTCGTCTCTTAGAGGAACCATCCACCCCAGACTCTTTTCGATAGAGCTAATCCTCCCGATGGCTTGTCTTCAAAGTTACAAAGCTTTTAGTTGAGGCGGTTTATAATAAAAGTAACTCTGTATCAAGCTTATCGGTTTTCAGCTTGGCTATTACTTTCTCCTCAAACTTTTAACTAAGTGGTCGGGCCTAACTTTTTTCAGTCTGGCGATTATTTGCGTTTCATCTCTACCAATCCTGACAAAATTTCATCTAGATAGGAGGCCTAATGTTAATCCATGTTGGTTACGAATTTGGCTTTGATGCCCCTTTACCCTTGGTCATGTTGTTAAAACTTTATCTACACCCCTCAATTTTAGATCAAGTTAGACAATCGGAAAACTTGCAAGTGCAACCAGCAACAAAAATAGAAGAATTTTTAGATAGCTTCGGTAATCGAACCAGTCGTCTAATTTTACCCGCCGGACAGATTCGCATTCACAATGAAGCAGTTATCGAGAATGAATGGAAACCCGATATAGTTAATGGGAATGCCCAAGAAATTCCCTTAACAGAGTTACCAACCCAAGTTTTTCCCTACCTCATGAGTAGCCGTTATTGTGAAGTAGATTTGCTTACGGAAATTGCCTGGGAACTTTTCGGACAAACTCCCCCCGGTTGGGCAAGAGTACAAGCGGTTTGTGATTGGGTTCATAGTCATATTCGTTTTGGTTACGAATACGCGCGGGTGACGAAAACCGCCTATGATGTCTATCGGGAAAGAAAGGGGGTTTGTCGCGATTTTAACCATCTAGCTTTGACTTTTTGCCGTTGCCTAAATATTCCCGCCCGTTATGCCTCCGGCTATCTCGGAGATATCGGTATTTCTCCCCAACCTCTACCGATGGATTTTAGTGCTTGGTTTGAAGTCTATTTAGACCATCAATGGTACACTTTTGATGCTCGTCATAACACCCCCAGAATCGGGCGGATTTTAATGACTCGCGGCTTAGATGCCGTCGATGCTGCCCTAACAACGTCTTTTGGTCAAGTAAATTTAACAAAATTTAAGGTATGGACGAGCGATGTTTCTCACCTCTATGCTTAATCAGAGTATTTATTAAACCTCTTGCATAATTAATTTTTGAGGGTTCAAAAACGGCAAAAATAAGGATTAAATTGCCTGAAAGTGCCAGCCATTGGAGTGAACGGGGGGATTGACACTCCCATCGCTAAAAGCGAGGGATTCTTGGTTCACTGAGTTTCCTTAATCTGGCAGGACGTATCCAACCAAACCAGAGGGAATCTCTCCCCCCCCCCTTGCCCCCCCG
>SFBL01000015.1 GCA_007095785.1 Microcystis aeruginosa Ma_SC_T_19800800_S464 | reverse complement strand
TCGATGGGATTAAATTCTCGATTAAACTCACCCATAGACAAAACCTGATTTTGCAGTTCCTTGGTTCTTCTTGTCACCAATATTATTTTTTGTCTTAAATAACCTGCTGAATGTAGGATATAGTAATCAATAGTTGCTAATCCAGAAGCATCCCAACCTAACCAAGTCACTTGTTTTGCTGCGGGTTTCTGGGCCATAATCTGATTGGTGAGATTATGGGTTAAACTATCTAAATCTACTAGAATATCTATCTGATCCTGTTGAATTTGTTGGGCAACTTCTAGGGGATTTTGAGCGTAGGGAAAATGACGGATAATATCTCGGCTATCCCGGAACCATTGACGGGTAATTTCATCTTCTTCTTGGTTAATAGTATAGATGGCTATTTGCAATTTTTCTCGATCATGATGGTGAATTAACCAACGACTTAACCAACCAACAGAATGATGTTTTAAGGTACTGGCAAGATAACCGATCGTTAGTTTTTCTTGAACTTTTTTGATCCTAAACAAAGGAGTTTTTAAACTATTATTATCAAGGAAAATTTCGGCGACGCGATTAGTTAATTTTCGGTTGGCTAAGGCTTGATCGCCTAGGTAGGGTAGGGGACTAGAAACATTGAGAAAGCTAGTTTTAATAATCGGTTCTAAAGTGATATTTTTCTGACGGGTTAATTCCTGTAATAAATCATGATATTCTTGATAAATATGATCAATTTCTTGCCAAACTCCCCAGCGCAAAAGTATTAACAAAATCAGATAATTACTGTATAACTTTAGGGTTGGAGTTAGACAAATTTCTCGGAATTGATAGGCAGTTATCAAAGAATTATCAAAGTCTTCTGCTAAAATATAGAGGTTAACCAATTGTTCCAAAAGACTCAGATCATTTGGTCTTAATTGCAGACAAAGTTTAATAATTTCCACTCCAAAAGTGGGACTTTGTTGCTCGTTGGTGACTCGTGCTGCTATCTGAAAAGCTTGCGGGATAAAACTATCAGCTAATTCCTCTAGATAGGGTAAACTTGTTTGAGCTAAATCTAAAGTTAATTCGTGGGGATATAAAAGACTTTTGAGAACTACATTTAAAAGCAATTTTTGATCGGGATTATATCTGAGATTGTCTTGAATAGGATAATTAAGTAGTTCTTCTGGATCAAATATTTCTAAATCTAAAGCTAAGTCGAATAAAGCTAATAAATTATTAATTGACTTGGGAACAATTTCCTGTAGATGATAGCGAAAATATTCTACAGCTGCCAGATCACCTTTTCTTTGTTGTCGTCGCGCTTCTGCGTCTAAAACTGCTTCTAATTCTGCTTGCCATTGCTTAACTTCTTCCGGATTACCTTCCCTTAAAACATTTTGCCACATCACCTGTGCCTCTGCTGCAAAATTTTGCAGAAGATAGGCAACTCCCAAGTACCAATAGTCAGAAACATTTTCAGGATTGTTATCGATTAGTTCCTCGTAGATTGCCGCAACTTGAGGATAATCTTCGGCAATTAAAGCTTGATAAGCGTCAGGATGCCACATAAAAAACTTAGGGTGTGTTAACGAATTGTAACACACCTTGAAAATATTTAATCTTAGTGCATTACTTACAAAAAAAATAAGTGAGGGATGATAGAATTTATTTAATTACTTGATAATTTGTCAAGTATTGGGTAGTTATAATCTTGCATCACTGATTGACAAATTTGATTAATTGTCTCGACATCTTGTTCATTTAAACCTTTTAAGCTATTGGTTTTTGTAGGATTGATCGGTCGATCAGTTCTTGTCCCACCGGCTAAAGATTTACTAGGATTTACCTCATGAAAATTAAGCAAATTATCATGCCACTCAATCTCTAGAAAGTTAACTATATCTTCTAAAGTTTCCCGAGGATTGGTTATTAAATTTTCATAGGACAACTTAAAAACACTAAAGCCACTATCTTCCATAAACTTAGGATAGCTATTTTTATAAGACCAGTAAATTGCTCCTAATTCAATTGTTGATAGTTTATCGAGATCGTACTGTCCTAAAGTTTCAGGATAAAACGGTTTGAGGCGCTCAATTTCTGTTTTGGCACATCTTTCAATCCAATTAGTTCGTGAACGAGAATTAACCAGATCAAGCATTGAGGCAATTGCGCTATAGGGATTTCTCACAGGCCAAACTATTTTTGCTTTAGGATAAAACTTTTTCAAAAAGTCTAGTTTATTAGAATGCTCCAACATTTTCAAGCAAAGGTACTCTTTCTTTAACTTAGCTAACATCAATCGTTGAGCTGAGGGAAAAGGATAGGGACTAGGAAATTCTGATTCATCTATACTGTGAATCTGGGGATGAGCGTTGAGAATAGATAGTAGTAAAGTTGTTCCACTTCTTTGACAGCCAAAAATAAAAAACAAGTTGCCAGAAAATCTTGGAGCAAACGTTCTTAAAGTGACTAAGTTTCTGAGATGATACTTGATTTCCTCATTCATATTTTTATCCTGTTTCTACATCAGCCTTCTTATCCTACAACAAACTGATGCGTTAGGACAAGAGAAAGATAATTTTTGTTGCCAAAAAATCAATGATTGCCTAACGCATCTGACCCCCATTAAACCACTTTAGCGATGGCTGCTTCTAGCTTATCCATAGCCTCATCTACTTCTGTTTCCGAGACAATTAAAGGAGGTACAAAACGGAGAACTTTCGGACCTGCGGGGGCAATTAATAAACCCTCGGCCAAGGCTGCATTAACAATAGTAGATGAAACCAACTCACTTTCTGAATTAATTTCCATACCATTAATTAAACCCCAACCGCGCACATCGACAAATAGATGGGGATATTGAGAAGCAATCACGCGTAAACGGCTGCGTAATTGTTCCCCTCGCTGCTGGACATTTTCGAGAAGATGATCCCGTTCAATGGTTTGTAATACTGTTAAAGCTGAGGCACAAGCGAAAGGATTACCTCCAAAGGTACTCGCATGACTACCCGGTTCAAACACATCACAGAATTTTCTGCACATCATCGCACCGATGGGAATACCACCCGCTAAACCCTTAGCAGAAGTGAAAATATCCGGTTCCACTCCTAAATTCTCATAACCCCAGAGTTTACCAGTTCTTCCGACTCCCACCTGTACTTCATCAAAGACAAGCAAAATGTTATTTTCGTCGCAAATTTGCCGTAAACGTTGGAAATATTCGATATCTCCTGGACGAACTCCCCCTTCACCCTGCAAGGGTTCCAACATAATCGCAGCCACACGACGATTACCCTCATCGAGATCAGCGATCGCATTTTCCACCGCTTCGATATCATTATAGGGAATATAGGCAAACCCCGGCATCAGGGGTTCAAAGTCTTTTTGATACTTCGGTTGACCGGTTGCGGTGATGGTAGCTAAAGTCCGACCGTGAAAACTAGCGTGAGCGGTTAAAATAACCGGCTGTTCGAGGAAATCTAGCACCGTATGGGCATATTTTCGTACTAATTTAATTGCTGCTTCGTTCGCTTCCGCACCGGAATTACAGAAAAAGACTTTATCAGCGCAGGAATGATCGACAATCCATTTAGCTAGTTCTCCTTGTTCGGGAATATAGTATAAATTCGAGACATGATGGAGTTTTTGGATTTGCTGACTAACCACTGCAATTAAAGCAGGGTGTGCGTGACCGAGGGTACAGGTGGCAATTCCTGCGACAAAATCAAGGTATTGTTTACCGGAAGTATCCCAGAGAAGACACCCCGATCCCTTGGCGATCGCAATAGGAAAGCGATCATAAGTATTCATCACATAGCTGTTAAAACTATCTCGATCAAAGGGTTGATTCGGGTTTAAATTGGGAGTGGGATCAACTAGGGTTGGTTCTAAAAGGGTTTCTGGACTCACTGGGGAACTCCTGCGCGATTAGACATAGGGGAAATTATAATCAAATCCGTCTGAGAAGGACGGGTTATTTAGATTAAAAACTGATTTCATTGTAAGTTACTAGACAGTGTTAGGGGTGAATTTTGCTTGTCTATCAGTGAAGATAAATATCGTCGTCTGCGTCAGGAATTAATCGGGGGAATTTTTGCCCTGGTCGTGGTGTTTTTGCTGGGTACGTTTTGGTATCATCTGATCGAGGGTTGGAGTTTGCTAGATTCGGCCTATATGACGATTAGTACCCTCGCTACCGTCGGTTTTGGCGAAATTAATCCCCTAGGTGAACGGGGACGACTATTCACGATGGTTTTGATTATCATGGGAGTAGTCAGCATCGGTTATATTGTTAATCGCTTGACCGAAGCTTTAATTCAAGGCTATTTTCAAGAGGGACTCAAACAGAGACAGGAGAAACGCTTGATTGATCGACTATCGGAACATTATATCATCTGTGGTTTGGGTCGCACAGGCAGACAGGTAGCGATCGAATTTCACGCAGAAAATATTCCTTTTGTAGTTATTGATACAGACCCCCTACAGGTAAATCGGGCCAAAGAATTAAATTATATTGTTGTTCAAGGAGATGCCACCTTAGATAAATCTTTACAAATGGCAGGAATTGAACGCGCTATTTGTATTGTGGCCGCTTTAACTTCTGATGCGGAGAATTTATATACAGTTTTGTCTGCTAAAACTCTTAATCCGAAAATTCGCGCCATTGCTAGGGCCAGTACCGAGGAAGCAGTACAAAAATTACAACGGGCCGGGGCCGATGCGGTGGTATCTCCCTATATTACCGGAGGAAGAAGATTAGCAGCGGCGGCTTTACGTCCCCAAGTAATGGATTTTGTCGATGGTATTTTAACTGGGACCGATCGATCGTTTTATATGGAAGAATTTTTAATCGATCCGAGGACTTGTCCCTGTGTGGGTTTAAGTCTTAGTCAAGCACATTTAAGATCTCGATCGGGGGCCTTAGTTTTAGCTATACGTCGCGCTGATGGTACGCTAATTGGGGGACCGACTGGCGATACGGAATTAATGGCTGGGGATTTGTTAATTTGTATGGGAACGGCCGAACAATTACGCAGTTTAACTCAGATTTTAATCCCCATGCGATCGGATGGTTTACGTTTACCGAAGCATTAGTTAAAGAATCGATAAAAAATCTACTGGTAGCATTGCGGGAACGGGAGAAACTGCAAAATATCTTAGGTTTCGCGTTATGATTATTTCTACCTTTTCCGATTCAGCAACGGCACTGGTAACGGCATTATTGCATCTGTCACCCTAGCAACTGGCAAATTCTCTAGAAGACTTATCACCAATTTTCTTGAGCTTTATCTTCCGTTTTCTCTTGACAAAATATAATAAATATTAGTGACAGCAAGACCAGCAATATATCCTTGATTTTTACCTGTCTTAACTGTATTTAATGCTTGTGCAGATGCTTGAAAATGTGGTTCACGCTTACCCAAAACATCTAGCAATACATCACTGTCGAATAAGACTCGTTTCACTGATATTTCTCCGCTAAATAATCAATATAAGACTCTTTTAGGTCTTCTGACCCTAAATCGACAACACCCACTAAGTTTTTTGTCCAAGGATC
Source organism: Microcystis aeruginosa Ma_SC_T_19800800_S464 (assembly GCA_007095785.1). GTDB lineage: Bacteria > Cyanobacteriota > Cyanobacteriia > Cyanobacteriales > Microcystaceae > Microcystis > Microcystis aeruginosa_E. The sequence continues at coordinate 61,628 of SFBL01000015.1, read as the reverse complement.
AAGATCGCTTAAATCATCTGTTAGGGAATGAGAAGTAGTTTCTGAGGATACATTCTGACGAAAAACGCGCCCATATTCTAATGCTTTCTCAAAAGTCTCCTGATCAGAAATTGATCCAGAAAGATTATCTAACCAGTTTTCAGACGAAGATTTTTCAGTTTCCAAATCGACCAAACCTGTTAAATTTTGTCTAGAGGCATCAAGATCATTGAAATTATCTGTTAGGGAATGAGAAGTAGTTTCTGAGGGTACATTCTTAGGATTAAATCGCTCTTCAATTCTGAAAATTATTAAACTATAGTAGGCTCTCAGTTGGGTGACTAAAGATTTGTCAGTATCTTGGAAATATTCGGTTATAGTACGATTAGAAATCGATAGAGTATTTTTAGCTCCCTTGTAAATTTGCTCTAGTTCTGAATCGGCAAACATATCAATAAATACATCTATCGTTTCTGAGAGAATCAGTGAACCTTCCACCACTCTGATTAAATCGGCTTTTTCTTCACCAGTCTTTCCCTCATTGATCTGAGCAAGACCGCTAAATAATTGATTATAGGCAGTAATTCGATTAGTAAATTGGTCTATATATTGGATTAATTCCAGTGCTGAATCCTCATCTCTATACTGTTTCCATACCTGAAACCATAGTTGATTAATTTGCCCAAATATATCGGCTCTTGTTTGATAAGTTTTAGAGTTATCCTTAACTTGCTCAACTAAAATTTGAGTGTCTTGTAGTAAATTATCCAGTATGATTCGATCGGAATCGGTGACAATTTGATTGAGTTTATCTGTAATATCTTGCAGATTTTCTAACAAAAATTGTCCTAAATTTTCCCGTTCGACTGAACTTGGCAGACTATTCATCGTATTTAACGCTCCTAAGACTGACGATCAAACAGAAATGAGTAGTCAAAATCATCAGCCTTAAACGTCCATTGTAACAATTTTTGGGTCTGAAAGGGTGATTATAGTTACTATAGCCTCTGGGGGAGATCGGGAGAGAGCTGGCAGTAGCATTAATTTTTGTCAGCCTTTGATCCTATTTAGATAATTTGTACTATAATACTTTGTTAAAAGTTTAACTTCATATTGAAGTATCTGGTAAAAAAATGTCAAGCAGTAAAACTGGTATCGAATGGACGGACAAAACCTGGAACCCTACCACTGGTTGTACAAAAGTGAGTCCAGGGTGTCGTAATTGCTATGCAGAAGCAATAACAATGCGTTTTTCAGCAAGTTTCCCCACTGGTTTTAATTTTACTATTCATCGAGAAAGACTAGAACAGCCGAAAAAATGGCGCACACCAAGTCGAATTTTTGTCAATTCAATGAGTGATCTTTTTCATGAAGATTTAGACTTTGGCTATTTACGGGAAATCTTTGCAGTGATGCGAGATACGCCCTGGCATATTTATCAAATTTTAACTAAGCGCGCTCAAAAACTAGCAACTTTAGCAGATAAACTGGAATGGTCAGAAAATATCTGGATGGGTGTCTCTGTAGAAAGTCAGCAATATACCCATAGAATTGAGGCTTTAAAAACAGTACCAGCTAAGGTACGTTTTCTTTCCTGTGAACCTCTTTTAGGTCCACTAAATCTGGATTTATCACTGATTGATTGGGTTATTGTTGGCGGTGAATCAGGCTATCAACATCGTCCCATAGAGCCAGATTGGGTTAGGGAAATTTTGGCTCAAACCAGAGAATCTAAAGTCGCTTTTTTCTTTAAGCAGTGGGGTGGTAACTATTCCAAAGCTGGTGGTAGAATGCTTGATGAGCGTATTTGGGATGAAATGCCTGTGGCTTGGAACGAACACAAGGCTAAATGGACAATCAGAGCAGGTTCCTCCCTAAAAAAACTCTCAAAAAATCAAGAACAAGATAATTTATTAACATTGACCTAAACAAAGTTATCGATATGAGTCAACGAGGCCAAGAAGGCGAAGATATTATTGGTAAATGGTCTGAGGATAAGTTAGATTTACTCGCTCAGTATCTCAATGCTTATTCTGTGATCATGAACAATCAAAAAACTCCCAAGAATCCCAGAAAAAAACCTTGGCTTAAAGCTTATTACTATATAGACGCTTTTGCTGGTTCCGTGAGACCAACAGCGAAGGAAGATGAACAACGATATATTGAAGGTTCTCCCCTGCGTGCTTTGAGAACAGAACCACCATTTGATGGTTACTGGTTTATTGATACTTCCCCTCAACGCACCGAACGTTTAGAACGTTTATGTGAGGAGTTTTCTGACCGTGAAATTCATGTCTGTCGCGGTAACTGTAATGAGATTTTATGTAACGATATCATACCCAATTTATTGCTCAAGAAAAAATTTCCTCAACGAGCCTTTGTTTTTTTAGATCCCTATGGATTACAAGTAGATTGGGAAACTATTATCAAATTAGAAGAAACTAAAGCCTGTGATATTTTTATTAACTTTTCGGTGATGGGCGTTACTCGGCTTTTGCCAAAGGATCAAGAACCAAAAACAGAGGCATTAGAACGGTTGAATAAAGTAATGGGTAACGTAGATTGGCTAGAGCAACTTTACCAACTACCACAAAATATTCAATTAAATTTGTTTGATAATCAAGAACCTAATGCCAGTCGTAACACAATCTCTGCCGATAGATTAGCAGATTTATATACAGAAAGATTAAAAACACTTTTTCCCTACGTTAGCAACCCAGTTATCATGAAAAATTCTAAGAATGCCGCTTTATATACTTTGTGTTTAGCCAGCCACAATGAAAAAGCCATTAAAATTACTAACGATATTTTTAAACGTTACGAAAAACAAAAATTATCCTTGTAATTTTTGTTTTTATATTTCAAGTCAAACTCACTCAAACTTGAGTAGCCAAAATAACCATCCCTAAACCTACATTGTAACGATTTTGGGGTCTGAAGGGGTGATTATAGTTACTATAGCCTCTGAGGGAGAGAGATTGATTACCGTTCACTCTTAATTCCCCTGACTCGGAGACTACTGACTTCTTACTCCTCAATCCAACATCTGTGAGGAATTGAGAAATTGGGGATGAGATGTTAGTACAATCGGGGAATAGTAAAGGAAAAACCCCTATTTACCATGAGTCAAAATCCCAATTCTTCCTCACGACCACTGCAGCCGCTGCCGGTTCCCTCCATGCCGATGCCTCCCTCAGAGTTAATCAAGGGAACCAGCACGGGGACAACTCAAGAAATAAGCCAACAGATGGCGACACCGACCAAAAACGTGCAGAATATGCCGCAAAATGGGCAAATTTCTCCACCAAGTTCTCCCCAAAATCGCGCTCCCAGTCAGGCTGCTTCTTCCCAAACGCCACCCCGGCCGGGTCGCGCTCCCAATCAACCCACCCTAGAACATTTAATCCGAATGGCCTTTGATCGAGGTTATTCGGACGTTCACCTGGGAGTTGGAGAAAAACCCCGGATGCGCGATCGTGGTGAAATGATCATTCTCGACTATCCTGAAATTGACATCAACACTTTTTATAGTTGGTTACGGGAAATTTTAGGGGAAGAAGAAATCCTTCGCTTTAAAAAAGACCTAGAATTTGACGGTGCAATTCAGTACGAATTCGCTAGGGTGCGGATTAACATCTTTGAAAGTCTGCGCGGTCCTGGGATGGTTTTGCGTCTAATTCCCATGAAAATCCTCACTATGGAACAATTGCGCTTACCAGCGGTGTTCCGGGATGTGTGCGATGTGCATAAGGGATTGATTTTAATCACTGGTCCGACGGGTTCAGGAAAATCCACCACCCTAGCGGCAATGATCGATTACATCAATAAAGAAAAAGCCAAACATATTATCACCATCGAAGATCCGATCGAATTTGTCCATCAAAGTCGTCGCAGTTTGATCAAACAAAGGGAAGTGGGAATGCACACCCATGAGTTCGATAATGCCCTAAAAGCCTCTTTGCGGGAAGACCCAGATATTATTCTGGTGGGGGAGATGCGGGACAAATCCACCGTTAATACTGCCCTGAAAGCTGCCCAAACCGGTCACTTAGTTATGGGAACCCTGCACACCAACAGCGCCGTTAAAACTCTGGAGCGGATTTTAACTCTTTATACCGCCGAGGAACGGGAATCGATGCGGGTGGCGATCGCAGAATCCCTAGTTTGTATTATTTCCCAGGGTTTATGTCGTACCACCGACAGTAAACGGGCTGCTTTTCACGATATTCTCGTCAACACAGAAACCGTCAAAGATTACATTCGCGCCGGCAAAAATGACGAAATTATTGAACTAATGAAAGAGGGCGAATATGATGGCATGATTACCACTAATCAATCTCTGTTTAACCTCTATCAAGAGGGACGGATTACCGACGAGGTGGCCTTGGCCATGTCCCCGGTTCCCAATGAAATAGCGATGATGCTGCGGGGTAGAATCTAGAAAAACCCTGAAGGAAATCCTTGAGGGGTCAAGAGTTTAGTAGTCTAGAAATATAGAAGCTCCTATTGATTATCTAGGGGAACCCCTCAAGTGACCACTTCCGCGATTGTGTTGCCCGATATTTTTAAAGGCATCGCCCTGTTTACCCCCGGGGGCGACCTGATTTACTGTATCGATCCTGATAAACAAACTCATTGGCATCTGAATCTCTGCACTGCTCTCCAGTCCGCTTTAGGGTTGCCAGAACCCCCCCATTTTTTAGTTCCTAGTTTTACCGCCACCATTGATCGCTGGCGAGATCCCTACAGTCACCGTATTCATACTAGAGCCGAAGTCTATCCCCTTGTCCGTCGCTATCAGCCTTTATTAAATGCTATTTTCGCCACGGACGCTCGAGATTGGTTTACTGTACCCTGGCAGGAACAATCCTCTAATCCCACTATCTTAGAAACCTATCGTCAGCAGTTTCCCCAACTTTGGCAATCCCACGATCTGATTCTCCGTTATCAGGAGCGCCCCCCAACGACTTCGGCGATTACTGCTGACTCTGACTACACTAACCCTAGTCCCAAGGGTTATGTTTTGCGGTTATTTGTCTCCGGTAATAATGCCAATACTAAACACACCCTAGAATCGATCCATCAGCTTCTAGAGCGAGAATTACACCATCCCTATACCCTGAAAGTGATCGATATCTCTAAGCATCCAGAACAAGCGGAATCTAATCATGTCTCTGCTATTCCCACTTTAGTCCGGGTTTGGCCGCAACCGGTGAAACGCATCATCGGCGAATTTGAGGATTTACCGCGAGTATTACAGATTATCGCCACCGCTTAGGGTTTAAAGACTTCTGACTCAATCCCTCGCCACCATTCGCCCAATTTCATTAAGTCTTGCTGAATATCACCCAATTCTTGGATATATTCCTGTTGGGAAAGACTGGCGCGACGTTCTTGCAGTTTTTTGAGACGTAATTGCACCAACAGCCAAGGCTTAGAAATACCGTTAGTTTCTTCAATATAGCGAGCAATATCCTGACTATCCATAGTTTTTACTGTTATTATCCTATATTTTATCAAATTAACCCGAGACTCCTTTTTTTAGTTGTAGAAGATTATGTTTGATTTTAGCCACTATTACCCCTACACCGAATTAGTTTCTTTCCTGAAAAACCTAGCTTTATCCTATCCTAATTTAATTAGCCTCACCTCGATCGGTAAAAGCTACGAAAATCGAGATATCTGGTTAACTACCCTAACAAATCAAGCCACAGGCCCCTATTTAGAAAAACCTGCCTATTGGATCGATGCTAACACCCATGCGGGGGAAGTAACAGGCTCTGCCGTCGCTCTCTACACCATCTCTCATCTTTTGAGTCAATACGGTCATAATCCCCAAATTACCAGACTTCTTGACCATTACACTGTCTATATTTTGCCGCGATTAGCCGTGGATGGAGCGGAAAAATATCTCACCACTCCCTATCTGTTACGATCGAGTATTCGCCCCTATCCCCACACGGATGAGAAACCGGGGCTATATCCTGAAGATATTAACGGCGATGGTTTAATCCTACAAATGCGCCAAAAAGATACCTGTGGCGCTTGGAAAATTTCTGACCAAGATCCTCGCATTATGGTGCGTCGCGAACCAGAGGAATTTGAGGGAACTTTTTACACTTTGCTCACCGAAGGTTTAATCCGCGATTACGATGGCTATAATTTTACCACTGCCCCCACCCTAGAGGGCCTGGATTTTAACCGCAATTATCCCGTTTATTGGGTTCCTGAAGGGGAACAACAGGGGGCGGGAGATTTTCCCTTTTCAGAGCCAGAAACCCGTGCAGAAGCCCAATTTTGGGCAAATAACACCAATATTAATGGCTTCGTTACCTATCATACCTATTCGGCAGTAATGTTGCGTCCCTATAGCACTCATCCCGATGAATATTTCCCCGTGGAAGACTTAGAAATGTATAAATATATTGCTGACAAGGGAAAAGCAATGACTGGTTATGAATGCGTTTCTGTCTATCACGATTTTCGTTATCATCCCAAAGAAGTGACTAACGGTGCCATGGATGATTATGGTTACGATCATTTTGGTTGGTATGGTTTTACGGTGGAGTTATGGGATGCACCCACCCAAGCAGGAGTAAAAAAAGATGATTATATTCAATGGTTTCGCTGGCATCCTTTTGAAGATGAATTGAAGTTACAGCGTTGGAATGATGAGAATTTAGCGGGAAGGGGTTTTATTAATTGGCAAAGTTTTGATCATCCCCAATTGGGAGAGGTGGAAATTGGCGGTTGGGACTTTAAAAATGTCTGGCAAAATGCCCCAGAAAAGTATTTACCAGATTTATGTGAGAAACAATGTCAGTTTACTATTGCCCATGCTTTAATGTCACCTCTTTTAGCTATCTCTCGTCTCGATCTTAAGTCGGAGGGCAATGGTATTTATCATCTGGTTTTACAGTTAGAAAATCAGGGATTCTTACCCACTTATACCAGTAAAAAAGCACTGGAAAGAAAGAGCGTTCGTCCCATTCAAGTTAAGTTAAATTTAGCCGATGAGGTGAGTTTAATATTGGGAAAATTAGAGCAGGAAATCGGTCACTTAGAAGGGAGATCAAATAAAGTATATAGTAGTCTCGCTCACGGTTTAGATTATCGCTGTACGGTGGAATGGGTGATCAAGGGAGTTTCTGGTCAAGAAATCGAGGTTATTGCTATAGCTGAAAGAGCCGGAACAGTTAGACACAAAGTAATTTTATAGAGCTATTTGGTTCGATAAAATTGTTAAATAAGTCTCGTGGGATTCCGTGGGTAAAACTCGCAGTTTTTGGCTACGAAGATCTGGTTCTAATCCCAAAGCTTCTAAGGGAATTACCCCTAATAAATTGTTTTGACCTCCGGGTAATTCCAAACATTCAAAAGTCCCTTCCCGTCCCGCGATAATTAAGGTGGCATCGCGAAAAATTCTCGCTTTTCCTATGCCTTTAGCCGTAGCCACATCTACTTCTTTTAAAAGCTGTAAACCCAAGCGGGAGATTACTTCCGGCATTAGACAAAGAGTGGTTGCCCCCGTATCAACCAAGACATTTTCTAGGGTAAGAGAGCGAATTTGTTCCGGTGCGATGATACCATCATCCGCACGAATTTGATCGGCGCGATTGATAACTGTAATGCTGGTGTAGATTTTGCCCATATCTTCTGCAATAATTACTGGATCAACCATAATATTACCCTCAATTATAACTCTAATTATACCAGAATAATTGCCAACAAAATTGTCTAGTAATTTTAATTATTAGTCCGGCCATCGGGCATAATTGCACCGCGGAGGTTAACTCCCATCAGATTAGCACTCATCAACTCGGCACGAGTTAGATTAGCATTACTTAAATCGGCACCGGTGAGATTTGCTCTAGCAAAGAAAGCATCGATTAAGTCAGCTTCGCTGAGATTAACTCCTGAAAGATTAGCCCTCCTTAAGTCAGCATAATTCATTCTTGCCGCTTGAAAATTAGCTTGACTAAGATTAGCTCGATCGAGTTTTATTTGAGTCATAATTGCACTATAGAAATTTGCCCCCATCGCTTCCGTATCGCTCATTTTTGAACGCACTAAATTGGCTCCCGCTAGATTTGCCCCCACCAAATGCGCCCCGATTAAATTAGCATCAGCAAGTAAAGCATCTTGGAGATTAGCATTAGTTAAATCAGCTTTTCTGAGGTCAACATTGCACAAATTAGCCTCCCTTAAATTGGCTCCTACTAGATTAGCTCGCACCAGATCAACTCCTTTCATATTAGCCCCTTGCAGGTCGGCACGATAGAGATTAGCCCCTTGTAAATTAGTGTTATAATTTTTCTTTTCCTGACGCATATTTGTTCCCCGCAAACAAGCACCAGTGAGGTTAGCACCGCTTAAATCAGCCCCCCGCAAATCCGCCCCGATTAAGTTAGCATCAAGTAAAATAGCTAGGGTTATATCAGTATCACGAAGATTAGCGCCTTGTAGCAGCGCTCCGTGTAAATTAGCACTGCGTAAATCTGCCCCATTTAAGTCAGCTTGGTTGAGACTAGCACCGCTTAAATTAGCTGCCACGAGATTAGCTTGAGCGAGATTAGCCCGGTTAAGATAGGTAAAGAGAAGATTGGCTCCGTGTAGATCCGCTTCATTTAAAACAATGCCAATTAAATCAGCACCAACTAAATTAACTCCTGGTAATTTTAAGCCACTAAATTGAGTTTCTCCTGCGGCATAACGGGCAATTAATTCGGTGGGTTTCATGGGTGGAATATCCAGAGAAATTTGGGTAAAAAATTAAAGAATTTTTTGTAAAGCTTGCACCAGAATACTGGCGGTTTGAACGTTAGCATCCCTATCGATTTGGTTTTGAGCAATATTGTATAGTTGAATTTCGATATCCTTGAGAGATTTGCCACTTTGGATGAGTTGTTGCAGTAAATCTTCTAGGGTATAAGTTCGCAGAGTTGACCAATCTTGACCGCTCCGTTCCCAAGGATGAAATAGGAGCGAGAAAATCAATATTTTGGCTCGTAAAGGATTAGCATACTGGAAAATTTCTAAGCGAAGTTCAAAGGGGTCGTAGGCAGGAATTTGTGGGTAATTACTGGCATTGTTATTTAAGGAATCTGGCTCGGCAAAGTGCGATTCCATGACTAATTGCGATTCATTTATATCGATGATCGAAGCGGCAAAATCCACAGGCTCACTTCTGGATGGGGAGAAAGATGCGGTTTTAGCCGCAGGATCACAATCATTATTTAGATGAACTATTTGATTGTTGAATCTTTGACTTTTTGACTCATTATCCTCTTCTTGGTAATCGTTATCAGTATCGTAAAGAGGCTCTAGCTGGGTAAGAATAATATCGGCTAGGGCTAGGTAGAGAGCTTTTTTATTAATATTTTCGGCAATTTGTTTGAGAGTTTGTCGCAAGCTTAGGAAATTAGGATTGTTTTGCTGAAGTTCTAAAATAATATTGGTTAAGCCATAATGATTAATCACCGCTTGATCGTTTTCCCAACGATTTTTACAAGCGGCAAACATTAATTTTTGAATTCTCGCCGTCTCTCGATGATTTTCTAGGCTACTAACCACCTGTCTTAATAAATTGTCTTCCTCGTTGTTGACATCATTATTAACGGTGGTAAAACTAGGGTTAACTTCTGGCTCTACCAGTAATAATTGAGTGTCGTAGGCGGCAGCAATACTACTATATAATTGACTGATTTGCTCGATAATAACCGTGGCTACGCCCAGATAAACTTGAGGACGATTGAGGGTTTTAACTAATTTATAAACAGAAAAAGTTAATTGTTCTTTACTGGTTTTGAGTTGCACTAACTCGTTCACCAAGTCTTCCAGAGCTACAGTGTTTAAAATATTAGGATCATTTTCCCAATATTTTTTACAGATACAAAAGATTAATTTTTTGATCCGTAATTTTTCTTCGTGGCTGTCGAGATAGCGAACTACGTCATTAAAAACGTCGATGGATAATTGCATAGTAACCTCTGATCCGAGAAAGAAGGTAGCCCTCGCACGCCTCTACTATAGCGTTATGCTATTGGTCTCTCGCAAGTCAGCTGGCAAGAATATATAAATTATTCCTCGCTTTTAGTGCTGGAAAATATCCTAACCTAAAAGCGTGGCACTATTCAGTTAGGTTTGCTGCATCTGGTCTATCTTCCCCAAGAGTAACCGGCCTCATTCCTAAAATTAGCAAAAGATTATTTTTTCGCCTTGCTCATTTTTAGTACAAAGGTACGAGTAAAATCGGAGTAAAGTCTTTAAGTTTAGGCAACCGATGCCCGATAGGGTTAGAGTAATCAGGGAGAAACTGATTTATCGAGAGGCCATATCATCCCATGCTAGAACTCTACCAATTTGAATTATCTGCCTATTGTGAGAAAGTCCGTCTCATCCTCGACTATAAAGGACTTGCCTATAAAAAAAGGGACGTGGTGCCGGGGGTGGGACAATTAGAATTATTCCGTCTTTCCGGACAGCGACAGGTTCCCGTTCTCAAGGATGGTGATACTTATATCGCTGACTCGACGGAGATTGCTTTTTATCTCGATCGCAAGTATCCTGAAAAACCAATTATCCCCACAGATCCCCTAGAACGGGGCCAATGTTTACTAATCGAAGAATGGGCCGATGAATCCCTCGGATTAAAAGGAAGAACCGCTTTTCTCGGCGCTTTTGCCCAAAATCAAAACTTTCGTACCGCTTTTTTACCCCAGGAAACCCCCGGTTTTATGCGCTTGTTGCTGGGTTCCTTGCCGGGGGAATTAATTGATATTTTGGGGACGGGTGTAGGTCTGGGAAAAGATGCTATCAATACAGCAAAAAAAGGACTACAACAGGATTTAGAAGCTTTGAACCTCATTTTAGCCAATCGTCCCTATTTAGTCGGGGATCAGCCCACTTTAGCCGATTTAGCCGTGGCGGGATTAAGTGTACTGCTTCAGTTTCCCCAGGGTTCCTATCTCAACTTACCCAGGGAATTGCAAGGCAAGGGGATTCCGGGGTTAGCCGATAATAGCGCCTACGAAGGCTTTTTTGCTTGGCGTGATCGTCTTTATAGTCAATACCGTCAAACTATCACCCCGGGTAATTCCACCCCTCCTATAGATTCCCCCAACTCCATACAGATTGAATAGCAGCTCTTGACTAGGGTGGTGGGGCTTTTCAGTGATCAGTAAACAGTAATCAGTAATCAGTGATATGAATTAGGGAGTGGGGAATTGACAAACGATAGAAACAATAATGGGAGGGACTTTCAGTTAATTATTTATTAGTAGTTGATAATCTTCAAAAATGTTGCTGTACAAGGATCGACTTAAGACTTTTGCAAGAGGTCTAATAAATAAAATAATCTCCTGATGACCGACTCCTGAATTTTGATGACTGATGACTGATCACTGATTACTGTTAAGATTCCCGTAAAACGTAGCCGACACCGCGCACGGTATGAATGAGGCGTTTTTGACCACCAGCTTCCATTTTCAGGCGTAAATAGCGAACATATACCTCAATAACGTTTGATTCTCCTTGAAATTCATCTCCCCAGACATTTTCGAGAATTTGATCCCTCGATAATACTTCTTTCGGGTGAATCATCAGGTAGCGCAGCAGTTCAAATTCCTTCATCGTCAACTCAATATTTTTGTTTTTATAGGAGAGACGACGAGTGGCTAAATCCAATACTAAGTCACCGAAGCACAGTTGTTCGGGGATAGTTTCCAGAGGTTGCAGGTAAAAACGGATTAATTTGAGGAAAGATTGTGAATTATAGGGTTTGAGAAAATAATCGTCGGCTCCCGCTTCCAAACAGGCGAGACGTTCTTCTAGAGTTTCTTGAGATACTAATAAAATAATATAAACACGACTTCCCTGGGAACGTAAACGACGACAAAACTTTACACTGGCCTCCCCTGCGAGGAGGCGATCGAGTATAATCATCGCTGGCTGCCAACTTTTCACTTCTGGGAAAGCGCTATCAATGCTAGGCACAATTAGGGGACGATAACCTGCTTCTTTCAAGTCCGCAGTAGCTAGTTTAGCGATATTCTCCTCAATTCCCACCAAGAGAATTGAAGAATTCGGAACTGATGTACTCATGAGTCGGCAGCGGTAAAGAAATAGGGAAGATAGAGAGGCGACTAGCTAATTGTACTTAATTGATTCTCGCCTAACCGATTTTAGATAAAAAAGTTAACGCTGTGGTGCGTTGGACAAAATTACCATTGACAGACCAACCGGTCACTCGATCGGGGGACGACCAGAGGCTAAGATGATCTACAGGGGGATCTGCATAAAAATTTTCTCCACCGCTACCCAATAAACAGGAACTCCAATGGGTAAAATAATCATGACTAAGCCGATAAATGGGAAAATTACCGATTAATGGCACTCCCCACCCGTCCAGAGCGATTAAAGCTGCAATTTTCACCCCTTGAGCTTGCCAATAATGAGCTAAAGCGATCGCATTTACTACCCCCGCACTAAACCCAATTAAGGTTAGGTCTTCTCCCGGTAAAAAAGCTTCATTTAAGCAAGAAAAAGGAGAAATAATAATATAGGGACTTAATTTGACCGATTTGCTCCCCAGATGTCCTAAAAAATCCTCGGTCAATCTAGAATCATGAAAACCCGTACAAATTACCAAAGACATAAAATTAAGTAAAAAGTGATCAGGAGACTCCGAGATAGTATTCAGGAGTCGGTCGTCAGGAGATTATTTTTATTCTTACCACTTGCCCACACCCTTGTATATTGAGAGATGTGGTAGACTGTCACACCCTTCTCCCCACTTCCCCACTTCCCCACTTCCCACTCTGCAATAACTACTCCTACATACTTTGTGCTTTTTGTCAAAAAAAATTTTTCTTTGCAATAAAACTACACAAAAAAAAAGAGCATCGTTGACAGTGAAATTGACTAATTTACCCGTCTTAATTAGGATTACTTTAGACCTCTTGCAAAAATCAAAAATCTTCCCTTAGGTGAGGAGTAAGGATCCAGTAGTCAGGATTCAGGAGAATTAAGAATGAGCATTAATCAATTAAATGCTCTATTTAGGGATTTTATGCAATTTTTTGTCATTTTTTAACTTTCAAAAATTAATTAGGCAATAACTCTAATATTCGATTATTTATCGAGCCGTTGAGTTACTTGAATCGTTTAAAAGCTTGGCTATGTGTTTTCTTTACTCCTCGAATAATTAGCCACTTTTATTTTCTATATACCAAAATTAATCGATTTATCAATTCTCTATTAGAATCCGTTTTTTCCTGTCATTTCTGTCTTCCCGTTCCCTAGAGTGATAGAAGAGGGATTAATTTTGTCCTATTAAGTACCTAAGCAAAATTAATTACACATCTAAGCCGCTACTCCGTCAGCTTGTTCAGTGATCAGTAAACAGTGATCGGTAAAACCCTACACCCCACACCCCATCCCCCATCCCCTACACCCTACACCCTACACCCTACACCCTACACCCTACACCCTACACCCTGCCCCCACAAAAAACTTTTTGCCGCAAACCCTACTTAAATCCTCTGAAAACAATCGGCAATTTCCTGGGGAGTTAAAAGAGAATTAGGATAACCGGAAAGTTGTCCTAATTTTTGTGCTAATAAAACTGCTTGGGGTGGAGTTAGATAGGTTTTGGCTAAGAGATCGGTTTGATGATAAGCTTGCCGGATTGGGGCATCTAAAAGGATAGTTCCTTGACCCATAATAATTACTCTTTCGGCGTATTCTGGCATTAAATAGAGGTGATGGGTGATCACAATCACCGTTTTGCCCATCTGGTGTAATTGACGACTCACCTCTAAAATTGCCTTAGCCCCTTGGTAATCTTGGCCGGTGGTCGGTTCATCAAACACAACTATGCGCGGTTCCATGGCTAAAATTGCCGCAATCACCACCCGCGCTCGATCGCCTTTCGGTAAGGAGAGAGGATGATAGGAGCGATATTCTAGCAATCCCATGGCTTCTAGACTTGCTTCCGTGCGTTGGATAATGATTTCTGGAGAATAACCGAGATTAGTCAGGGCAAATGATACTTCTTTCTCGACAGTGGTGTTAAAAATCTGATTATCGGGATTTTGGGCTACATAACCAATCGAACGGGCTAAATCACTGACAGAAAAGCTAGTAATCGAACGTCCATCAATCATAACTTGACCGGTGGTTGCCGAAAGAAGATTGAGAAAATGCTTGACTAAAGTGCTTTTTCCCGCCCCATTTTGACCGATAATCAGCAGATATTCCCCTTCGGCAATATCGAGGGACACATCCCGCAGGGCGGTAGTACCATCGGGGTAGGTATGGCAGAGATTTTTTACCCTCAGTATGGGGTTTAAGGGGTCAGAAACCGACGATAAGGGAGGGGTTGGGGTTATCTGATGGTAAAAGGATTTAAGCTCGTTTAAACGGGCAAAACCGCGGTCTAGGGTGACAGGAATTGATTCGACCGCCCCGATTTTCTGCTCGATCAAAGCAAAAGTAGTGGCCACTTGCGGGGGACGCAGGGCATTTTCCTGTAAACGTTGTACTTGGGAGTAGATCTCTGCTGGGGTTCCCATAGCTTCGATCGCACCATCCCTTAATAGTACTAGGCGATCGGCATATTCGGCCATTTCCTCGGCCGCGTGGGAGACCATCACAATAGTGACCCCGAGATGGCGATTTAATTCCTTAATGGTGGCGAAAACTTCCTGGGATCCCACCGGATCAAGTTGGGAGGTGGGTTCATCGAGAATTAACAAAGCGGGCTGAACTGCCAGAGCAGCGGCGATCGCTAATCGTTGTTTTTGTCCTCCCGATAGTTCCCCCGGGGATTTTTTTTCCATTCCCTCTAACCGGACTGCCGCTAAAACTTTGGGAATACGCGCTTTAATTTCCTCTCGCGGTAGCCGTAAATTTTCTAGGGTAAAAGCGATTTCATTTTCTATTGAAGTGGCTAAAAGTTGCGTTTCGGGATCTTCAAATACTGCCCCCACATAGCGGGCCAAGGTGCTAACGGGATGGGTTAAAGTATCTAAACCGGCCACTGTTGCATAACCAAAAAAACGCCCTCCGTAAAATTGGGGGACAATACCGTTAAGAGTTAAACAGAGAGTAGTTTTTCCCGCACCTGTGGGGCCGATAATACCTAAAAATTCTCCTCGATGAATTGCCAAAGAGATATTTTTCAGCACTAGATTGGAGGATTCGGGATAAATATAGGAAACTTTCTCTAATTGGGCGATGATTTCCATTATCGGTGGGGAATAGAAGACAGGAGTGGGATTGCTGATTTTCGGTATTTCTGCAATTGTACCAGTTACTCTTCGCCCGCTCGCAGAAAAACTTAATATTTTTACTCTTGACAAATTTGCTTTAAGGTGCTAACAAAATCGGGGTAGGAAATGCCGGCCGCTTCAGCGCGATGGATAGTGGTGGGTTGACGGGAATTGAGGGCAGCGATCGCTAGACTCATAGCAATGCGATGATCGGTAAAACTGTCCACTTCCGTGCCGAATAGGCCTGTACCGCCGGTAATCTCTAAACCATCGGGTAATTCCGTTACTTTTGCCCCTAGGCGATCGAGTTGGGTGGCCATCACCGTCAGGCGATCGCTTTCCTTCACCCGTAATTCCTCGGCATCCTTGATAATTGTCGTTCCTTGGGCAAAAACCGCCGCTACTGCCAAAATCGGAATTTCATCGATCAGACGGGGTATAATCTCACCAGCGATCGTGGTTGCCTGTAGTTGACTGGATTTCACCCGCAGATCCGCCACCGGTTCCCCCGTCACCACCCGTGGATTTTCGAGGGTGATATCTGCTCCCATTGCCTGTAAAACCTGTAAAACTCCAGTTCTAGTCGGGTTTATGCCCACATTTTCGATTAATAACTCGGAATTAGGCACAATTGCCCCCGCTACCAACCAAAAAGCTGCCGAACTGATATCCCCGGGGACGATCACCGTTTGTCCGGTTAAAGTGGGATAACCCGTCACCGTGACGCTATTAGTCTCCCCATCCACCTCAATATTTGCCCCAAAAGCGCGCAGCATCCGTTCACTGTGATCGCGAGATAAAGCGGGTTCCGTGATCGTGGTTTTCCCCTCCGTTAACAGTCCTGCGAGGAGAAGACAGGATTTCACCTGTGCAGAAGCAACGGGAGAATAGTAGTGGATCGGTTGTAGAGATTGCCCAGAAACGGCTAAAGGAGCCAAAGAATTAGCTTTTCTGCCCCAAATTTGCGCCCCCATTTCCCTTAGGGGTTTCACCACCCTGGACATGGGACGCGATCGCAGGGAAGCATCACCGGTAACGACAAAAAAACGGTCTTGATGACCGGCCAATAATCCTAACATTAAGCGGATCGTCGTGCCGGAATTGCCCGCATCGAGGATTTCTAAGGGTTCCTCGAGATTGCCTAAACCCCTACCTTTGACGATCACTTTCTCGCTGTTAAGTTGGGAAATTTCCACACCCATGGCACGAAAACAACTAGCGGTACTGCGGGGATCTTCGCCCAATAATAACCCATGAATAACGGTTTCTCCTTCGGCGATCGCTCCTAACATCAGGGAACGATGGGATATAGATTTATCGCCGGGGATGGTGATTTTTCCCCGTAATCCCGTGATTTTGGCTGGATCGATGACTAAATCTTGATGGGATTGAAGGGGGTTAAGGGTGACAATAGACATGATCGTTAGGCAGATGAAGACAAGCTCGATCTATTTTCCCCCTTTACCTCGCCCTTTCCTTGTCAAGTTATGTAAAGAATATTAAGCTAGAAGCATTCAGTTGATTTTCCCGGTGTGACAGGAACGAGCGAGTGGAACCAACCACACCAGACACAAAGGACACAGAGATCGATCGCTCCCTTATTAGGTTAAACTTATCACACCAAGAAACTGATAACTGATAACTGATAACTGATAACTGATTATGTCTCGTCGTCAACTTTTGAGTTTTTTAATTGCAGTAATTCTGGCATTTTTTGCCCTTATTCCCGATGCTAACGCCTTAGGCGGCCCCCAACCCCCTTTAAATCAACCGGCACCCGATTTTACCCTACCGACTAACACGGGAGAAGGGAATATTTCCCTATCGGATTATCGGGGTAAATGGGTAGTTTTATATTTTTATCCCAAGGATTTTACCCCGGGCTGTACCCTAGAAGCGCGGCGGTTTCAGCAGGATTTGCCGAAATATATGGCTAAAAATACGCAAATTTTAGGGGTAAGTGCCGATGATGTCGATTCTCATGCGGAATTTTGTGACTCGGAGGGTTTAAAATTTCCCTTACTGGCAGATACTACCGGAGATGTTAGTAAAGCTTATGGTTCTTGGATGGGTTATGTTTCCCTGCGTCATACCTATCTTATCGATCCCGATGGGATTTTAAAAGAGATTTATTTAGGGGTAAATCCTGCCATTCACAGTGCCGAAGTTTTAGCACGTTTAGAGGAATTACAGGCGACTTCTTGAGATGATTGGACTTGAATCTAGAAATTATTTTGATAAAAGCTATCTGCAGCCGATGAGATAAAAAAAATCCCGACCACGATTGTGTCATTGGTAGGGGATTAATAACCTTAACCGAGATAATCAGGACTAATTGCAATCATCGTCCTTATCACCCTTACAGTCACGGTTTTGTAAAATTAGCGGCCAAGAGGAATGGTCAAAATGGTTATCTTGACTATTAACCGCTAAAGTGTGAGGAAGAGAACCTAACAGCAAGGAGGCCAGAACAAACAAGGTTAACGAGATTTTCATGGTTTTACTCCCTTAGACACCATCAGGTAATTGACCTATTTTTACCATAGGGTTTTCCCGCTCGGATGTCAGTCCCATTGCCAAGAGGGAAAAAAGGGTTAACATGGAAAAAAAGGGAAATAAGTAGAATAAAGTAGAACGGGATGAAACCACAGGCATGGGACGAGTTTCTCAAACATATAGCTAGAGAATACGGTGTTCAAGGCAAATTAAAGGAGATTTTTTTAGTTCGTTTTGCCTACGAAAATTGGCGCAAACCGGATGAGGAAATTTGGGAAATGGCCGAGGCTGCCAGCCATGAAACCTATAAAAAACAAATGACTAAAATCTATAGCTATTTCTCGGCAGATAAAGATAATGGCTGTCCGGAACTCGAATTAGGTAGTAAAGGGCCGGGTAAGTTCCAAATCCTCCGAGAATGGTTCAAAGATATCAAATATCCTCAATGGAAAAATCACCCCACCCCGATAGTAGCAGAAAAATCAGTTATAGATACTTATATTAGCCGCCCTCCCGTCGAAAGCGACTGTTATCAAGAAATTAATCGTCCGGGGTCACTTATTCGCATTAAAGCTCCCGAAAAAACTGGTAAAACTTCTCTCCTTAAACATCTGCTCGCTCAGGCAGATAGTTGGGGACATAGCACAGTTTATATTAATTGTCAAGTGGCAGAAAAGGCGATGTTTGCCAGTTTAGACCGATTTTGTCGCTGGTTTTCGGCAAATGTCAGCCGAGAGTTGGGTTTAAAGCCTCAATTAGATGAATATTGGGATGAGGAACTATTTGGCAGTTTAATCAGTTGTCAAACCTATTTTCAGTCCTATCTTTTGGAACAGATTAACGGGCCTGTCTTTTTGGCCCTAGATAATTTAGACAGAATTTTCGAGTATCCTGACATCGCTAGGGATTTTCTGCCACTTTTGCGCTGTTGGCACGAAGAAGCTAATAATTTGGAAATCTGGCAGAATTTGCGGTTAGCGATTGCTAATTCCACGGAAATCTATATTCAATTGGACGCTAATCAATCTCCCTTTAATGTCGGTCGCGCGATTAAATTACCCGGTTTTAACATTGAACAACTGGAAAACTTGGCCAGTAGCTATGGATTGCCTAAAAATGAGGATAATCAGCGTTTTATCGGGGATTTAATTGCCTTAGTCTCTGGTCATCCCTATCTTAGTCGTTTAGCCCTGGAAGCGCAAGTGCGCGGGGAAAAAAATATTCTCCCTAATGCTGCTACCCAAGGGGGAATTTATGCGGCACACTTGCGTCATCACTGGGATAGTCTGCAAAAACAGCCGGAATTATTGACAGCGATGGGGGAAGTGGTTAATTCTTCCGATAAGGGAGTGCGATTAGAACCGATTACTGCCTATAAACTGGAAAGTATGGGCTTAATTCAGTTAAAAGGCGATCTAGCCCAGCCTAGCTGTCAATTATATCAGCTTTACTTCCGAGAAGAACAGACTGGCAGCAATCTCTAGTGGATAATTTAGACACCGATAAGTATCTGGTGGGATTAAAGATTGCTTAACTTGCTAAAGATTGTAGTTCGGAAGTGGCATAAACTCTAACATTAACAGAAAGTTGCCGATTTTAATCTTGTCCTAACCGAGCAAAATTGACAATTGAATCTGTAATTTTAAAAATATCTATCCCGTCAATCTCATCTAACCGCAAATGCTCAAAATTTTAGTTGATGGTACACCGATAAGACAAAATCCTAGTGGAATTGGATTATATGCTTATCATCTGATTGCCGAATTAGCTAAATTACAAAACCAAGAAAACTTTTCCCTGTCCCTCTGTTTTCAACCATCGGTAAAAAACTGGCTGCGGGGTAATCTTTCTATCCCCGAAAAACTGCAATCCTATCCAGAGGTTAAATGTTTACCAATTCCCGTCAGTCTTAGCAATATCTTAACTCGATTTCCTAATCCTCTAATTCCCTATCTAGAAAACTTTCTTGATTCTCCCGATATTCTCCACGGATTGGATCATGTGGTGTATCCTTGTGGTCAGAGTCGTAAAGTTATGACTATTCATGATGTTACTTTTATTAAATATCCTGAGTTTGTCACGGGGATTGTCAAAACCTACACCCAACGGATTAAACAATCTCTACAATGGACAGATTTAGTTATTGCTAACTCCGCAAGTACCAAACGAGATATTATTGAATATTTAGATGTACCCGCAGATAAAATTTTTGTTACTCCCCTCGCAAGTCGTTATTCTTCCCTCCCCAATCCTCCCGCATCCCTAACCATCACTAAACCCTATTTACTCTTTGTTAGTACCCTAGAACCACGAAAAAATATTATTAATCTTATCGATGCTTTTAATTATCTCAAGGACAGGTATAAATTAGACCATAATCTGATTCTGATTGGCAAAAAAGGATGGAAGTATGAACCAATTTTCGATAAAATATCTCAGTCTCCCTTTCGAGATAGTATCCAACATCTTGATTATCTTTCCGATGACTTAGTTGCGGATTATTATCAAAAAGCCGATGTTTTTGTCTATCCTTCCTTTTATGAAGGTTTTGGATTACCAGTTTTAGAAGCGATGACTTTAGGTTGTCCTGTGGTAACTGCTAATACTGCATCCTTACCCGAAGTCACCGGAGACTCAGCAATATTAATTAATCCCGATAATCCCCTAGAAATTGCTGCGGCAATCTATCAGGTGATTAGTGATACCTCTCTCCGTCAAGAATTAATCACTAAAGGAAAAAAACAAGCGGCAAAATTCTCTTGGCAAAAAACCGCACAAGCTACTATACAAGCTTATCGTTCTCTTTTATAATAAGTAAGTATTTATAATTAAATTGAAGATAAATTTTGCCTCCGATCCCCCCTTAATACCCCCTTGATAAGGGGGGTGTCTGACAGCTTTTAACACCTACCTACTTAACTAGCTAATATCTATGAATAAAAATCATCAATTATTAATCAATCTCGCTTTTCTCGGTACTAAATATACTGGGTTGACTACCTATACTAAAAATCTCATTCCCCAATTAGCTAACTTAAATCCTACCCTTATCACTTCTAATACCTACCCAGATTTTAACACCTATCCTGTGTCGGCAAACCTCACCCAAGAACAGGGAACTAAAGGTAATATTAGGCGCTTAATTTGGACAGAAACCCAACTCTATCAAAACTATCAACAATTGAAATCTTCCCTGCTATTTACCCCCATTCCCGAAGCACCTATTTATGGAAATTGCCGCTATATTGTCACAGTTCATGATTTAATTCCCCTGCGATTTCCGAAATTTTCTCCCCTGACTTTTTATAATAAATACTATTTACCTCAAGTCCTAAAAAAAGCCACACATATTATCGCTGTTTCCCAAGCAACGGCCGCCGATATTAATAAGTTTTTTAACATACCTCTTGACAAAATAACCGTGATTCTGTCTGGATATGATTCTCATAATTTTCGTCCTCTAAATCTGGCGACTCGTCCCTATTTTCTCTATCTTGGTCGTTATGATCCTCATAAAAATCTCGGTCGTTTAATTACTGCTTTTTCCCAAATCGATCCCGAATATCAATTATTAATTGTCGGTCAATTTGACCCCCGTTTTACCCCGGCTCTACAGCAACAGGTAGAAGCATTATCAATCTCTCAACGGGTGCAATTTTTAAACTATGTTTCCTATACAGAATTGCCGCAACTTTTAAACCAAGCAACTGCTTTAGTTTATCCCTCCCTTTGGGAAGGTTTCGGATTACCTGTACTAGAAGCGATCGCCTGTGGAACTCCTGTAATTACTTCTAATCTTTCCTCTCTCCCAGAAGTCACGGGAGATGCGGCAATTTTAATTAATCCCTATAGTATTGATGAGATGAGAGAGGCAATGCAGCAAATCGCCACCGATGAACAATTACGCCTAAAATTAAAATCCCTAAGTCGCCAACGCGCCCAGCTTTTTAGTTGGGAAAAAACCGGACAAGAAACCGCCACAATTCTGCAAAGTTTTCTATAAAAAGTATGATAAAATAAAGTTAGTTTTTTGGCTCTCTTGGGGTTAGGGTGACAAAAAAATTTATCAATCATTGTAGGATGGGTTAGACAGCACTAAGCATTAAAACCCAAGTATATGAGAGCAAAAACCTGTACTTTCTTGGGGAGATTCAGTGTTACTTCCTATATATTATTGTGCCATTCTTCGGGAATTTGAGCAACTTTTTCCTTACCATTAGGCTGATGAATAGGTTTTCCTAAAGGACGAATTTTGAGATTACCTTGTAAATAAGCGGCGATTCTTTCCTTGGCAATTTTCACATATTCTGCTTCTTTTTCACTTCCCATCCCTCGACGATTGTGCATAATACTAGCAATCAGAGAAGTTCCAACCCCGGCAAAGGGATCAAAAACCCAATCCCCCTCATTTGTCAAGGCTAAAACACATCTTTCTACTAATTCGATTGGATATTGACAAGGATGGATAGTTTTCTCTGGATGATTAGATTTAACGTTAGGAATATCCCACAGTAACTCATCCCATTCTTGCGCTAAAAACTCCCAAACATCGCTGGGATTTTTCCCTAAAGGATTACCAGAGGGTTTACCGATATTTTTACCTTTAAAATGACGCTTACCCGGGTATTTAGCGGGGATTCTCACTGGATCAAGATTAAAGGTATATTGATCGGTTTTTGTCAACCATAAAATAGTTTCATACCTGCCAGAAAATCTTTTAGAAGTATGTAATCCATGGCCAAAATACCAGACAATTCTATTTCTTAAAAAGAAACCCATTTGTTTAAATAGCTGATAATAAAAAATATCTAAAGGATAAACTTCTCCCTCTTGAACGAAATTTCCCACCTGCCAGCAAATACTGCCATTATCTTGCAAGATTCTAGAGAATTCTCGCAGAATTTTGGTTTGGGTTTCCAGATAAGTATCCAAAGAGATTTTTTTTTCGTAGTCTTTTCCTAAATTGTAGGGAGGAGAAGTAATAATCAAGCTCACAGAATTATCTGGTATAGTCTTGATAAAATTATTGCTATCTCCTTGATAAAGAATTATTTCAGCATCAGGTTGATAAAAGTCCCGCACTGATTTTGATTGAGAAAATAAGGGCAACTGATTCATAGACAATTTAGCAAAGAAGAGCCACTTTTAATTAGGGTTTGCGGCAAAAAGTTTTTACTAGGGGTAGGGTGTGGCCCCCCCAACCCCCCCGACATCGGGGGGGTGTGGGGTGTGGGGTTTTACCCATTTTACATCCAATATTCAAGAGAGCCAGTTTTTTCAAACATTAAAAAATTCTACTGTTTTAGATAAAAATCGGGAAGAAAGTTTTAACTTTTTTCTATTCTTCCCTTAACTCAGATTAGCTCAAACCCGGAACGCACTCGCCTAATTCCACTGTAAAAGGTTGCCAAGGACGAGGATCAATTACCTTTGTCGGCAAGTCATGGGATGTTAATAATTCTTGAAAAGATTCGGGACTACCCCCAGCACTTAACACCGCCATCAATAAACCTTTAAACTCAATATCACCACCGGCAGCCGTAGAAATAATATATTCGGGCTGCAAGCGTTGACAGACTGCTAAGGCGCTTTCTTGTCCTTTGATTACCGGTCCGAGGAAAGGTATTTTTAAGTCAATCAAAGGAGTGATAATCACGGAGATTTTACCAAGAGAATCGAGGATAGGAGAATGATAACCGTGGGGTTCGTAGTAGATACTCTGATTTGTCGCTAATTCCTTGATAACATAACCATTTTCCACCAGAGTCGGCCCGACTGGAGAACCGGGGACAGCAGTAATTTCGATCGCATTGTCAAAGATATAACTAGCACCGTGGGTTAAAGGGATGCGATGGGTATAATTGAGGGATTTAACCACTTTTTCGGCATTCGGAGAAGCTACCACGGGAATTTGGCGATCGAGTACCTGTAAAGTAGGAGGATGAGCGTGATCTTCCAAACCTTGGGAGAGAAGAATCAGATCGATATGTTCGGGAATGGCATGATTAGCGGTTTTTTTGCCCTCAAATAGCCAAGTTAAATTACCAAAAGTCAGGGAACCTACCAACCAAGGATCGAGAAGCAGGCGTTTTCCCCCGATTTCGATTAACCAAGAATTACTATCAAGCCAAGTTAACTGCATATAAGAAGAATGAGGATTTTCTTAATTTAATTTAATTTAACATTAGCATTAATTTTTCTGCGCTTGGGGGTTTTTCAGTCATCAGTGAATGCCATTCATAGCAGTTATTTTAATGGCGAGGTAGGAAGTCTCTGGTTTTAGGGAACAGGCAACAATAGCCAGTCGTCCGGGGATGATACCAAATTAGGTTACACTTCACCTTGAGGAGAAACGCTGTAACATTCCTCACTCAATGCTGGTCACTGAAAACCCAAATCTGATCACTGATTACTGATCACTGATCACTGATCAGTCAAGGCTTAAGAAATAGGGAAAGTTTAGCTATCTTAGGGAAAGTAGGCGCTAAAAGGGGAAGAAGAACGCATCAGCCGAGACTGAATTTCTATGACTAAACGTACCTTCGGTGTTATCGGACTAGCTGTCATGGGAGAAAATCTCGCTCTCAATGTGGAGAGTCGGGGTTTTCCCATCGCCGTTTACAATCGCACCGCCAGCAAAACTAAAGAATTTATGGAAACTCGCGCCGTCGGCAAAGATGTCAAGGCGGCCTATAGTTTAGAAGAATTCGTCCAAATTTTAGAGCGTCCCCGCAAAATTCTGGTCATGGTAAAAGCTGGCCCGCCGGTGGATGCCGTGATCGAACAATTAAAACCCCTTCTCGAAGAAGGAGATATGATTATCGATGGCGGTAACTCCCTCTACGAGGACACGGAAAGACGCACCCGCGACCTAGAATCAACCACTAAACTGGGTTTTGTCGGGATGGGAGTCAGTGGTGGCGAAGAAGGCGCTCTGCACGGTCCTTCCCTGATGCCGGGGGGTACAGAGTTCGCCTATCGGGAATTAGAGCCGATTTTAATTAAAATTGCCGCCCAAGTCGATGATGGTCCCTGTGTCACCTATGTGGGATCTGGTGGTGCGGGCCATTATGTGAAAATGGTTCACAATGGCATCGAGTACGGCGATATGCAGTTAATTGCGGAAGCCTACGATGTGCTGAAAAATGGTCTAGGACTAAGTAATCAGCAGTTACAGGAAACTTTCGCCGAGTGGAATCGCACCGATGAGCTTAATTCTTATTTAATTGAAATTACCGCCGATATCTTTAAGTGTGTTGACCCAGAAACCGGTCATCATCTGATAGATTTAATCTTGGATTCGGCGGGACAAAAGGGAACCGGACGCTGGACTGTGTTAAGTTCCTTGGAGTTGGGGGTGCCAATTCCGACCATTTATGCTGCGGTTAATGCTCGCGTCATGTCCGCTTATAAGGATGAACGGGTGGCCGCTGCAAAAGAGTTACCTGGACCTGGGGAAACCTATCTGGGGGATGCGGCAATATTTGTGGATAAGGTGCGTGATGCTCTTTACTGCTCGAAAATGTGTTCTTATGCCCAGGGTATGGCTTTAATCGCTAAAGCTTCTCAGGAGTTTAACTATAATATCAGTCTGCCGGAATCGGCCCGGATCTGGAAGGGCGGCTGTATTATTCGGGCCGGTTTCTTGGATAAAATTCGCAAAGCTTTTGCGGAAAATCCTGGGCTGCCGAATTTGTTGTTAGCTCCGGAATTTAAGCAAAGTATCCTCGATCGCCAAGAGGCCTGGCGTGAGGTGTTAGTCTTGGCTAATAAGTTGGGAATTCCAGTCCCGGCTTTTAGTTCTTCTTTGGACTATTTTGATAGTTATCGTCGGGCCAATTTACCGCAAAATCTCACCCAAGCACAACGGGATTACTTTGGCGCTCATACCTATGAACGTACCGATAAACCCAGAGGGGAGTTTTTCCATACGGAATGGATGACTGAATCCTAAAGCTATCTAATATTTTCTCCCCCTTTTTATTTCTCGTAAAAAGGGGGGATTTTTTTCCGAGATTTTGCTGATTAATACTAAATTGTGTTTTGAAAAGCTGATAACAATCAATCATAAATGAGCCAATGATAATTGGGTCAGCTTTTAATTTCATTATACCATTTTTCTTTATTCGCGTCACAACGAATGAAGGTTTGGCAAGCATTCGAGCGTGGATGTCTGTCATGGATTTAGAAATTTGGTATTAGTCATTCTTTCGAGATACTGACAACGAGTTATTAGAATTTTTCCCATGTCTTTAATCGTTTCAAAATGTTGATGATGATTAACTCTTGGGATTAAATACCAGAGGTTTTTTCCAGTTTTCGTCTCAACAAATCCATAAATATATAACCCTTGATAAGGGATTTTTTTGATCGCCTTTATTCCCGTTATTTTGCCGAGCAAGAATCCAGGAAATAAAACCGAAAAGAGTGATACCGATCTGAAGTTTTCACAACAAAATGACCTAGGAGTATCAAGAAAAATTAATAGCTAAGGGGTTGGAAATTTTCAGGAATATCCAGTTCAAAGACTTCGTCGTGAATCTGAGCCACATAAAGTCCTTCTTCTAGGGTTTTTTGACGTAATTCAGGGGACATATCAACAGCGGCTAAAATACCATAGAGTTTTTTATCTTGATGTTCAGGAAAAAAGGTACGAAAACGTTGCAAAATACTTTTTAATTGAGTAATTGAATCTTCCCTGACATGACTTTTAACTTCCACAATATAGGCAGTGTTTAAATAACCATTGGCATAGGCGAGGACATCAAGCTCTAGGTGTTGTTCCCCCTTGCTGGCGCGGACACTAGGACTAATAATTTCCATGCCAAAGCGTTGTCTGAGAATCGTTTCCATGGAGGGAAGAGCCAGACCTTCGGTAAAACTGCCAAATTTTGCACCGAGTCCCCCAATTTGTTTACCTAATTCTTTCAGTTGGCGATCGGTCTCTTTAAGTTGGCGATCGGTCTCTTTCCGTTGCTCTTTCAGTTGGCGATCGGTCTCTTTAAGTTGGCGATCGGTCTCCTTCTGTGCCTGACTGACTTCCTTGAGTTGTAGGTCTGTCTCTTTTTGAGCCGCAGTTAATTCCGATTGCCTGATGGTTAATTCTGCGAGGAGTTGCCATACGTCATCTGCGGTAGTGGCCATTGGTTCTTTCCTTACTGCTTCGTTTTCTCTATTTTAAGAGATTTTTTTTGATCGCCTTTATTCCCTTTATTTTGGGGAGCGGCCAGAAGGGAAGGCGATTGCTCATCAATCCACAGCAAAATTAGTGCTTTAAATAGTACTTTGGTGAAAGATGCGATCGCTGTCTTTCCCTATTTTTCCATGATCTCCCCTGAGAATTTCCATGTCCAGTGGGACTGACATCACCCTTGTGACAAAGTTATTTTTGTCCTATTGACTTATTTTTTATCTCTAAAGAGGTGAACGGCAATGGCACAAGGCGTTACTTTTGGGGCTACTGGCCTCTTAAATTGCAAGCAGATGGCTATCTTTACATGGTCGGAGGCACAAATGATGACACAATGCACGGTTCTTCAACCGAGAATCAAATTGATGGCTTTTATGGCAATGACATAATTTACGGGTATAGCGGAACTGACCGACTAAAAGGAAATTATGGGAATGACACTTGAGACGGAGGTGACGATAATGATTACCTGTATGGAGGTGACGGACAAGACTATCTACTAGGAGGCGAAGGCTTCGATCGTCTATGGGGCGATTCGGGCAATGATAGTCTCTATGGGAACTATGGCAACGATTCCCTCTATGGGGGTAATGGCAGCGATCAACTGTTTGGCGGTTATAACAATGACTATCTAACAGGTGAATCGGGAAGTGATCTGATAGTGGGAGGATTGGGGAAAGATACCCTACTAGGGGGAGCCGATGCTGATACTTTTGTGTTTAATACTCCCCAGGATTCTTTGTTAGTTTCCTACGATGTCATTAAAGATTTACAAATTGGCATAGACAATATTGATGGTTTAACCGCCTTAAGTGCGGCTCAGGTCAAGGAATTGGCTAGTGTGAGCAGTTTAACTGAGGCAAATATAAAAACCCTTTTGAATGGTACAAATTTTGTGGCTAATGGGGCCGCAACCTTTAGGGTTGGAACTCAAACCTTTTTGGTTCTAAATGATAATCTGGCTGGATTTTCCGCTAACACTGACGCTATTATCGAAATCACTGGTTTTAGCGGCAATCTTGCTAATTTATCAATCATTTAACTATTCAGTTTTTTGGTGTGATTGTGTGTGGGAAAGTGAATTATCTTGATTAAGTAATCTGTCTTTCCCCTATTTTGGCTAACCTTGGTTCGTTGTTAACAATACCTAACAAAAAAATGAACGGAACACTGCCATATAGTCTATTATCGTATTGATAAATCATTACTAGGAGTGATCTACCGATGTACAAGACCTTAACAGCCTTCATCCTTGCCGCTGCTACGAACTGTCCCTTAGTCCCACTTCAAGGCACTTATATGGTTCAGTTAATTACAGATGAGAGTAGTCTCACCCTCTACCCAACAAAAATTAATGGTCAAGGATGTCCTGCTAAAGGCGGAGGTAAAGTCATTATTCAATCTGATGGACTCATGATTCCAATTCAAGTAAACACTTACGGCCCTACTAATTTTGACTTTGGCGGGCGAGGTGAATTTGCTGGTCGAGTAGAACCTGGAAATGAACCGATGCAATGGGTAGGCACATCTTCACATCCCCATTTTGCGGTTGAGTACACAGGGACAGTACGTCGAGGTCAGCTATCAGGGCAATTCGTAGCCCTGTCTTCTGGAGGCAAAGTTAAATGTAATGGCAAACTCATGGGTTTTAAAGTAGGTAAATAATCATGAAATCTTCACTATTCAAACCAACTTTTTGGCTTGGGTCGGCTGTTATTGTTTTGATGCCAAATGTGTCACTACCAAGCTTAGGCAATTCCTCTGGTTTTATGACAAGCCATAACTTTAGGCTATCGCTTTTTAATCAAACAGTTATTGAACAAGTAATTGCTCAGGGAAAACAATCTCAAAATTCAACTGTACAAATCCCTAATGGTCGGTATATTGGTGAAAGTCCTTCTGACGCTATTATTGAAATCAGAAATAAGGAATACTGTAGACTAGATTTTGTCGATTGTTCTCCAATTTCAGCTCTAAAATACATCAAGCCAGGAGTTGTACAACTGGGCAACAACCCAAATGGTTACTTCTGCTCTGAGAAACTGTTCAAAATTAATTCATCTGGTGAATGTACAGCCAAAGGTTGGATAAAAAGGTAGTTCATTTTATCACTTTTTCTGATGATCCAAATTTGTTCAATAAATTACCAAATTATCTCAATTTTGTATGAAAAATTTTACTGTTATTATACTCCCCTTGAGTTTAGTCATGACCGCAACTCTTCAAGGTTCCCCTGCTTTTGCCGAATATCTAACAACGAATTACAGCTTAGAAAAGACTCCTGAGACAACTAATCAGTTTATTTCGCCATCGAGACTGGTCGCTCAAAGTTACCAAGGTCAACTTATTCGGATCTATGGTCGTCCCAATTGTCCCATTACCCAAAAATTAATGCAGGAACTACGGGTGCGTAAAATTCCCTTTCAATTCAAAGATGTGAAAAATCAAGCCGTAGTTGATGAATTATTTGCCCTCGGCGCTCAAAACCATATTGATGCTTCTTGCTGTCGAGTTCCCTTGGTTGGCGTTGAAGAGACACTTTTGGTAAATCCGAAGGGTGTCAAAATTGATCAAGTTCTAACAGCTTTAAAATCGACAAAACCCAAAACGCAAGCAAGGGCGATCAGCGACGGACAATATTTTACAGAAAAGGATTTTGGCGAAAAAGTATTAGAAGTTAAGGGAGAACAATTTCGCCTAACAGCAGCAGGAATGCCACCCGAACAGTGGCGATCGCTGTCTGAACTGAAATTAATTCAACCCGGTGTTGTCTATTTTAACAAAACTTATTGGTGTTCACCTAAGTCCCCAAATCGTAACGCATCTTGTACCGCTAACGGCTGGGTAGAAAAATAAAAACTCACGTTCTCAGGAAAACAACCATGAAAAAATTTGTTATTTCCAGTTTGCTAACAACTGGACTCTTTGTCTGGCAAGCATCTCCTACACTTGCCTCTGGAGTCAATTACTATCGCAACTTAGAGTCTAACAACATTTTAAAATGCGCTTCTCCTCGACAAATTGAAATTATTTGGGTAGGAGGAGATGTATCGCATTATGGTTCTGCACATACAATAATTTGTTTAGAAAATGATCGCCAAGCTGAATGGATAATCCAATCGTCTATTGAATGTCAAAGTCGGAAAGTTCCGTTACAAAACTGTCCATCGTTGTTTACTGATCAGCCACTTCAGAGTAGTACGATTGATCGGGTGTTTAACCCCAACAAAACAGCCATCGGTATGAATTGTAAAATCACAACTCGACCCGAAAAATACAGCGATAATTTTTACTATTCTTGGACTTGCGAAAAATATCAAGCGCATAAAAACTTAACAATTAAGACGACTGGACAAAAGTTTTCGGTGAATAATCGTGATGGTGACGAGCATCAATTTTGGCTACATAGTTACGAAAATCCAGACTGTAAAAAAGATTCGACATCAACTGTTTGCTTTGAGCCGTATCCAGACTTGGGAAATGATGGCAATAAATATCGTCCTGAAATGGCTATTGATTGTCGCGGCGATGCTCAATTTTGTCAATACTATTATCAACCTTATCAATTTTAAAAAAATGAAATTTTCTTATTTTAACTCACTAAAATCTCTGCTAACTCGTGATCTGAGTGCCTCAAAAGCTTTTCCCTCTAATACTTTATTTTTAGCCATTCTCTTACTCGGAATTTTCTCCAAAACAGCACAAGCAGAAAATTATACGATTCTTGCTCGGTTTGATGGCAAAAATGGTAGTGCGCCAGTGCCAACAGTGATTCCAGACTCTAATGGTAATCTTTATGGAACTACACATTACGGTCCTAAACGCTTAGGGACAATTTTTAAACTTACTCCCAAGGGTGTGATCACAACACTTTTTAATTTTAGTCATGATACAGGTTATGCACCCTCGGATGGTTTAATCTGGGGTAAAGATGGTAACTTATATGGCGTTAATCCTCATGGAAAAAAGAACTTTGGATCTGTTTATAAACTAACCCCTAGTAGTGGAAAATTTTCCTTAATTCATGAATTTACAGATGTTGATGGAAGTCAACCTCGGCAAGCTCTTTTATTGGCAAATGATGGAAATTTTTACGGAGTAACTTCTTCCGGTGCATCGGGATCAGTGCTTTATCGAATTAAATCTAATGGAGATTTTTCGATTCTTTTTAAGTTTTCAGAAAATGATGGTTGGGGACCGTCAACTCTAATTCAAGCCAAAGATGGTTTTCTATATGGAACAACAGAGTATGCGGGAAAATATCGTGGAGGAAGCATTTTTAAAATATTATTAGATGGTAATTTTTCCACAATTTGGCATTTTAACAATTCTAAATTGAAAGACGGTCGAGAGCCAAGAGGTGGACTCGTACAAGGCTCTGATGGCAACTTATACGGAACGACTCGACAAGGGGGAAATTATGGTTATGGCACAATTTTTAAAATCACGCCTAATGGCAATTTAACAACCCTAGCTCACTTTAATGGTCAAAATGGTCGCTTCCCACAGACAGCATTAATTGAAGGCAATAAAGGAACTTTTTATGGAACAACTTTTTATGGAGGCAATTCCAATCAATGTTCCTATGGTTGTGGCACATTATTTAAAGTAACCTCTGATGGAACTTTAACAACTTTAATCAATTTTGATGGAGAAAATGGTAGTTATCCTGCTGGAAATTTAACAAAAGATAAAAAAGGGAATATTTATGGCACTACAAGCAATGGAGGTAGCAACTCAACTTGTCCTGAAACCACTGCGAAGGGATGCGGTTTAGTTTTTCGACTTTCACCTTGAAGCACTTCTGATCTTAGTTAAGCGTCAAACATATTAAATTAAAGGTCTTGTCAAAAACTATGTGCTTTATCCAATCTGGAAATACCACCATTATTGCGATTCCTAATCTTGATCCTGAAACTCAAAAAGGGATGGCAGACTTAATAGCCTTACTGTTCTTTTTCTCAATTTGTATTGTCATAATTGCCTCAGTTTTTGCTCCGGTTTGGGTTCCTTTCGTTTTGCTGCAAAGCTTGTTTGAAAATTTTGTGAAACAATTGAGTAATGACGGTTGGATAATTGAGCCGATCATTAAATTTATTTTACTTTCTGTGGGATTTATTTTATTATCGACAATTTATTGTTTTATTATAATCCCTATATTAACTCGTACTTTTAAATTTCCTTCCTTTGTTAGAAAAATACAATCTCTAATTTTACGCATTTTTCATCAACCAATTACAACACAACAAAAACCATCTAAATCCTTGATTGATAAGAAAATTTTAGTATGGGTTTGGCTCTTATCTTTAGTTTGCTTACCATTGATTGCTTTTCATACACAAGTCGGTTTTACTAAAACTAATACAGACGTTGAACAAAATGTTTTTGATCAACTTAAATTGCTTGAGTTAGAAAATAAATATGCACTTAATCTAAAACCAGAAGAACGTCTATTCATGCTGGATTTAACAAGAACAAAGTATAAAAAAATCGTCAGCAAGTATAATGGGTTGTCTATTGATTATAATAATGAAACTACTTATACAAATTTAGGAAAACGAAGCAGTATTATCCTTTTTTATGATGAGTTAGTCAGACTTGGCAATAAATATCATTTTCCAATGAATATGGCTGAAAAACTGACAATTCTTGATTTGTCAGAAAAAATTGCAAAAATGCACCGCAAAACAGAAGATGAAATTATCTCAGATCATGACATATTGAAGTTTTTAGAGTATTCAGTCATTTCAACTATTGCCGAAGATAGAGCCTTAAAACAAATTACCAGTTTTACATCGGACGAACTTAAATTGTTTGGCAAGTTGGAACCTAATAAACTTTGGCTTCCACGTTTTGCTCGTAATCGCTCGATTGAATTGACAAAACTATGGAGACATGATTTATCCAATCATCAAAAAAAAGTATTTTATGAAAATTACTGTTATGAAGTGGTTAATTCAATTTATCGAGCTTATCATGTAGAATCTGGCTATTTACCTGGTAAAAATGATGCTAAAATGATTAAATCAGAAGCCAAAAATCCTAGAGGAAATCCCGATTTTAATGATTGTCGTAAATTTTTGATTAACAAAGACTATCAATTATCTAATGGTGCTATGTTTGTTTATTTCTATAAACCTTAATTTGCTTGGTTATACCAATTCTAAAAAGCTGTAACTTTTCAGAATCAACCTAAAGACATCAAGAAATTTTAATAGCTGAAGGGTTGGAAATTTTCAGGAATATCCAGTTCAAATACTTGGTCACGAATCCGAGCCAGATAATTCCGCTAACAGCCTTTTGTCGCTCGAATTGTCACAAAGCAGCAATATTAGCATTTTGTCTGGCAGTCATGCTCCAACCTCGGTTGACAGGGACTAAAAGAGAGCCGGTGCTGAGAAGTAAGTCCATGGTTGCCAATCGCTTCTAGGTGTTGAGCAGTGCCATAACCCTTGTGACGAGGGAGTCCATAATCGGGATAGCGTCTGTGCCAACGAGTAATTAAGTCATCGCGCCAGACTTTGGCCACGATACTAGCCGCCGCAATTACCGGGGATTGTTGATCTCCCTGAATTACCGCCTTTTGGGGGATTGACAAATCTTTAATAATGTGCTTGCCATCGATCAAGCAGAGACTGGGGGAAAGGGGTAATTTCCCGATAGCTCTGCTCATTGCCAGTAGGGAGGCATGAAAAATATTCAAGCGATCGATCTCTTTTACCGTAGCATAACCGATGCGACAAACAAAATCCCGTTGTATTTGCTGGCTCAATTTTTGCCGTTTTTGGGGGCTAAGTTGCTTACTATCCTTCACCCCCAACTCCCACAGCTGGGCAAAACCAGAGGGGACAGTGACCACTACCGCCGCCACCACGGGGCCAAATAAAGCCCCGCGCCCCACTTCATCGACA
Source organism: Microcystis aeruginosa Ma_SC_T_19800800_S464 (assembly GCA_007095785.1). GTDB lineage: Bacteria > Cyanobacteriota > Cyanobacteriia > Cyanobacteriales > Microcystaceae > Microcystis > Microcystis aeruginosa_E. The sequence continues at coordinate 27,780 of SFBL01000015.1, read as the reverse complement.
CCAGCAATTAAGGGTTCTGCGCTCATGACTCATCGGCAGTGGCGGAGGAACGACGACGACGACGACGCAGCACCGTGGTTTCAGCCTCTATTTGTGGCTCCTCTGTCACCTCGGCGCTCACCGGGGTCTCTAAAGGAATGACTTCGCTCGGAAAAACTGGAGTTTCGGGCGCAAGCGGTTCGGGGGTAAAAGTCACTGGCGGACTCGCTTCTTGGCTGATTTCCTGACTAACTTCGCTAGTGGTGGGACGACGACGACGGCGCACCAGGGGACGATTTTCGGCTTCCTCGCCGGTTTCCGTCGCCTCTACCGGGACGGTGGCGGCTGTGTCCTCAGCTTCTAGGGTAGGAATCAAGGATATTTCAGGAGTGGCAGACGTTTCTGGGTTTTCCGCTTCTCTTTCCCCTGCCAGTTTCACGGAAACAATCACCGATTTCGGGTCTTTAAACTCCTTATCCACCAGAATCAGGGGAGAAATGCCCATTAAAGAATAAACTTCCTGTTCTACCGGGGTCATTTCCACGGAAACCCGCTCCCGTTCGGCGACGGGGATATTTTTGCCAGCACCGGCATCTTCTCCCCGTTTCGAGAGACGGGCGGGGCGTTCTCGTTTTTCCTCAAGGCGTTGGGGTTCTGATTCTGGCTCGATTTCGTTGTTAACACCGTTAGTAGAGGCTTTTTCGCCCCGTTCCTCTTTTAGCAATAGTTCCGAGGGACGACGGCGACGGCGACGGCGAGAATTATTAACCTGTTCTTGATAGTTGGGATGGAAGGAAAGATCCATCTCTTGGGCGTTTTCTTCGGCCTCAAATTCGGAGAAAACTTCTAGATAGGGTTCGGCCGCCGCAACGCTAGGAGCGCTCTTATCGGGTAGAACCTTTGTATTAATCGGGGCAACGACAAGGGTTTCTTTTTCCGCGCGGCTAAGGGTGGGGGTTTCTAGGGCGATGGCGTTGCCTTCTCCTGGTAGATGGGCTAAATGGCCCAGTCCGCCGCAATGGTCACAGGTTTTGCCGAATAATTCATAAATGTTTTTCCCCTGACGCTTACGAGTTAATTCCACTAACCCCAATTCCGATAATTGGGCAATCTGGGGCCGGGCCTTATCGCTTTTCAGGGCCTTATTAAACAATTCCAGCAGTTTCAACTGGTCGCGACGGGAATCCATATCGATGAAGTCCACCACCACCACACCGCCGATATTTCTCAAGCGCAGTTGTCGGGCGATTTCTGTGGCGGCCTCGCTATTAGTCCAGAGTACGGTTTCCCGGGCCGTGGCCGAACGGGTAAAGGAACCGGAGTTAACATCAATTACCGTTAAAGCTTCCGTCGGTTCGATGATAATGTAGCCGCCGGAGGGTAAATCAACCCGGGGTTTCAGGGCCTCGCGAATGGCGGCGTTAACCCGGAAATAGTCGAGAATTGGCTGGGTTTCCCGATGGGAGTCGATATAAACTCCTTCGAGAGCTTTGCCGCCGCCCCAGTTCGTCAATTGCTGTTTAACTCGTTTTACCGCCATCGGGTTATCCACAACAATGCGATTGACATCGGCACTGTACATATCCCGCAAAACCCTTTGAATAAAGTCATCATCGCGGTTAAGCAGGGCCGGGGCCCGGGTGCTGACGGCCATCTGTTGGATATTCTCCCACTGTTTTTGCAGAAATTCCAAATCCTCGATAATCGCCTCTTCCGCTTTGCCTTCGGCCTCGGTGCGTACCAGCAACCCCATCCCCGCCGGTTTGACCAAAATCCCTAAAGCTCGTAAACGGGAGCGCTCGTCTTCACTGCGGATGCGACGGGAAAGATTCACCCCGCGACCATTGGGCATCAATACCAGATAACGACCGGGAAGAGTGACATTTCCCGTTAGCCGGGGTCCCTTGTTGCCGGTGGGTTCTTTCATTACCTGTACCAGCACTTTTTGCTGGGGGGCCAGTAATTCGGTGATAGCACCGGCGGTTTTTTTCAGTCTTAAGGGGCCCAGGTCGGTGACATGGATAAAGCCATTGCGTTCCGCATCGCCAATATTGACGAAGGCTGCATCTATCCCGGGGATGACATTTTCCACTAATCCTAAATAGATGTCGCCCACCTGCTGATTACCTGTGGCTACAACTAATTCCTGAATTTGATCTTCCCAAAAAACAGCCGCTATATGGTGTTGTTCGGCTATGATTATTTGTTTTGGCATTCAATTTCCTCAATCTTTCGGTTTCAAAAGCGACGGACTATGGGCTATTTGTCTATGCTTTGAGGCTACTTCTGGAAATCTGGTCTTGTTAAGAAAGTTCTAAGAAGATGAGTCCGCATCGTTAAAGCCTCATCTTGATGTTCATCTGCCTCTCAGACATGGGAACTGAGTCTTGGTTTCAGTTCCCATGTCTGTTTGGCAAGTGCCGGCTTGACCCACAATTAGACAAGCACAGCCAAGAAACGAGATTTTCAATTAATCCCTGAGTCTTGCTCGATAACAGCATTTTTTATCCGTTTCCGCCGGTTCTGTCTATCAGAATCTAGGAAAAAAGGAGTTTTTGAGTTACTCCCCTCGGCAACGGGTTTCTGTGGACGGGAAAAATAGCGCACTTTTCGATTTTCCAAAAACCACGATTCTTTTAAGAAATGCTTTAATCGAGTCTTATAGACGACTATAACTCACTCGGTCACTCTCTGACAATACGATAAGTAGGGTTTGCGGCAAAAAGTTTCTCGTGGGGGCAGGGTGTGGCCCCCCCAACCCCCCCGACATCGGGGGGGCAGGGGGGGTGTAGGGTGTGGGGTTTTAACCATTTTCAGGCTGACTTTTTAGGCTAAAATTCCCTTTTTATCCCCTTTTTGCTTTCTAAAGAATTAATTAACCCGCCAGTACCGCTAGGATTATCGACGAGATGACCGGATTGACGGTTTCCTTAATCCCTTAATTCCTGTTCGGGTAAGGCGATAACGTTCAAAATTCCCTGTAAATCGGCCTCTGACTCGATTTCTAGCAATTCTTGCAGGTAGGGACGATAACGGTATAGTCGATAACCTTTCCCCTCTAACTATCGGGCCGCGGCCAAATTACTGCCTTGATTACCGGCAATATTTTCGTAGAGGATAATCGGGGAAAAACGCTCAAGTAAAAGTTGACTACCTTCTAAAACCGGTAATTCGTGGCCTTCCGCATCAATTTTGAGTAAATCCACCCTTTCTAACTGATAGGTATCAATTAAACTATCGAGGGTAAAACAGGGAACTGCTTCGTAATTGTCTGACTTTAATTGGGTTGCATCGGTAACGACTTCATTTAATTCACTAGCTTGATTAAGGGATAAATAAACATTTCCCCCTTGATTACTGGCGGCTCCTCCACAGGGATAAACCCAAGAAAACTGATTAACCCGACAGGTTTCTTCTAGCAACTGGATACATTGGGAAAAAGGTTCAATAGCGATAACTTTTCCCGTCTTACCCACTCGATGAGCGGCACTAAAAGTATAAACTCTGGCATTTGCCCCCACATCAATAACCGTCATTCCTTCCCTAATACTATGGCGCCAAAATTCCATTTCTGCTTCAAACCAATCCCCTTGGGCGAGTAAAACTCCCGTGACAAAACTGCGAAAACTTGCTTCTACAGCTAGGGTAATATCCCGATCAAAATCGAGATAGGTAAAGGGCTGATTTATATCTAAATTTGTCCAACTTTTCCCCGTTACTTTCGCTGTTTCTAACCAAAAATTAGCTAATTGTTGTTGTCCTAATCCCCGATAGGCTAAATAAAGAGCTTGCAAATTGTCAGCATCTTCCGGATCGAGATTAACTGCGCGATGGAGATGAAATAAACCTTCTAGCTGTTGATTAATTAATTTGGCGATACCTAATTGACGATTGAGATGACAGGAATTGGGGTTAACATGATTAGCTAATTCCAAAAATCTTACCCCATTTTGATTATAAAAAGCTAGGGATGAGCGATATAATATTTCTGTAGATAAAATCAGGGTTTGCTCGTTATAACTAGCAGTATCCAATAAATCTCTTAATAATTCCTGTCGGTTATGGGCAGGAAAATAATAAATTAACCCCAGGGGATAATTAGCATTTACCGATGATAGCACTTGGACTAAAGCATTAAAAGCATTTTGTGCCGCTAAATCTCGATCGCCAATTAGATAATAAACTAAAGCTAAATGGGCAGTAGCAAGGGGATAAACCGCCATTTCTAGGACTCTTTGCAGAGATTGAAAAGCCATCTCCACATACATCGATCGCATTGGGGAATTTTCCGCTTCAATTAAAGCCATCACCGCACAATTATGAAAATCTAAAGCCGTTTCCGGTTCATCCCAATTAGTAGATAGATTTTCTGCGATTAAAAACTCTCCATCGACTACCGGATTAATTGACTGGAGATATTGACGATAAAGGGCTAAATAATCACTCATAATCTAGTATGGCCTGCACCCATTTGGGCGGACGAGAAATCGGATTACCGAGGCGATCGAGAACTAATAACGCCACCAAATGCACGGCAAATAAGTATAATAAACTATTGACAAATATGCCTACAACTGCTAACGATTGCACTTGCAGCAGCGTCGGTTTAGCGAGAATCCCTAACTGGGTGAAAATCCAATCGATAAAATTAGTCCCTTGGGTAATCACATATAACCAAAGATTTTCGCCTAAAAGAATTGAAAACAGCCAAAAACGAAAGAATAAACCAAACGCCCCCAACAGTCCCCCAGTCAAGATAGAAAATTCCCAGCGCGCACCCCGGCGCCAGCATAGCCCCAATTGTACCCCCATCAAGCCGTGGGGAATCAAAAAGACAATACTGCGAGTCGGTCCCATTAACACCGACAAAAGTAAACTAGAAACTAATGCTGTCATCCAAGCACAACGAGCGCCCCAACGTAAATAGGCTAAAGCGACAGGAATCGGGAAGAAAACCCTTAATAACGGTCCGAGGGGAAAATAATAATCAATTAACCAGATTAAACTGGTAGCGCTGGCCAAAAAAGCCGTCTCCACCGTGATCAGAGTAGCGATAGACTTGAGAGGAGATGGTTGGATAGGTTGAGCAGTGGGTTTATCTAGGGGTTTCCCTTCCTCCCCCAGATCTACCCAATTGGTTTCATCTATTGTCTCCTCTGAGGATTGAGCGGGAGAATTAGCGTGAGGATCGTTCATTCTATAATTTATCCGGTGGTCGGGACGGGTTGGCCAGCTATTCTTAGCTTAGACTTGCGACTCCCAGTCAGGCAAGAGGCAAAAAATACTAAGCTGTTGACTATCTAAATGGGTGAGGGGTGGGGGAATTTACGGAAAATATTCCTATTTTCACTGAAAAAAACTGGCTCTAAATACCTTCTAAATCGGCTCCCAACTCCCGTAAGCGAGATTTTAATTGTTCTATTTGTTGTAAGGCTAAAACCTTCTCTTGACGTTCCTGTTTAGCCACTTCTGCGGGGGTAGGAATTAATTCCCCCTCCCTATTAAAATAGCGTAATTGTTGTTGATAAATACCCAGAAATAAGCCTAAGCGATCGCTCCATAACCAACCCGGTTCCGTCGGTTCAATTGCTTGATATTGCCCTTCCATTAGCCGAAATCCTTGGAATTCTAAGGTTTCAGGATCGAACCAAAAATAATCGGGAGTGCGAAAAATATCTTGATAAATTTGTTTTTTCTGGCCGCGATCTACTTTGGCGGTACTAGGAGAGAGAATTTCCACGATAACATCGGGATATTTGCCCCCTTCTCCCCAAACTACCCAACTTTTTCGATCTAAGCGTCTTTCTGTTCCCAAAACGACAAAAAAATCTGGCCCGCGAAAATCCTCAGATTTTTTCTGATTAGGACTATAATAAATGCTCAAATTAGCGGCGGCAAAATAATCATTGCGATCTTGCCATAACCATTCTAAACATTGAAGTAAAATCAGAATTTGTTGTAAATGAGCGTAGCTTTCCAAGGGGGGTTCCTCACTCCATATCTGCGTGGGGGGAAATTTTACCTCATCCGCACAGGACTCATTATTGTCGATGATGGGAAAAGTGGTCATCTTTTTTGAGGTTGGGTGTCGGTCATCTCATTATATCAAAAAAGGTGGGCTATAAGCCCACCATAAAAGTAATCAAAAAACCTCAACGATAATTAGGACTTTGGATATCTCTAAGACGCGCTTCGGGACGTTTAAATCTGTCCATTTGTGCCTCAAAGAATTGACGATTTTTCAGTAAATGTTTGGGATTAGGATCGTCGAGGGGATAGAGTAAAGCAGTGCGTAGAGCTTGAATAACTGCCGAAGTCACATTATACATTGATCGCTGAAAACTAATACCCAATTGAATCAAAATATCATCTTCTCCCCGGCATTGTTGCTGATAGTAATCAATCAGATATTGGGGTAAAAAATGATACATATCATCCATTAACAATGTCGGAGGAATTCCCGCCGTACCCACGGGGAAAACATCCGCGTAAAGAATACCATAGTGAAAGTCTTTTTGTTGGTCGGGAACCTGTTTTGCTTGGGCATTATAGGACTTTGTACCCCGGAAGGGAGCAGTACGATAAAAGACTGCTTCTACATAGGGTAAAGCCGCTTCATAAAGCCAAGTAAAAGCCTTTGATTTGGGGATAATTTCGTAGCATTGACCATCAATATAAACGTGATGATAAATTGGCCGACCAGCGATGGCAAAAATGCCATTAACGAGGAAATTCATGGCATCGGGAACACCTTTAAACCCGCCTTCATCGTAGATATCGGACATCTCGAAAAACACCGGAGCCATCACTTCCCAGAATAGTCCTAAATTAGAGTAATAGGACATCATCCGCACCTGTTCCAAGAACATATCGGGGAACAGGTCATAAAGTTTCATCATCACGGGGTTTGTCTTGAAATAGGCCTTAATAGCGCGGTCGGCATTTTGGCGATATTCTTCTGAATCAAGATAGGCATCAAATAAACCCCAACCCATATCGCGACCATGCCATAACATGGCTTGCATACAGGCTTCGGCAAATTCCATATTAATGCGATCATGCCAAAGATGATGGATTAATCTGGGCATTTTTCGGGTTTTACCTTTATCCATAAATTCTAACAATTCAGGGTGAGCAGAACCCGTGCCGCGCCAGATGCGTAAATCGGCATTATCGCCAGCGTAATGATTTTGTAGGTCTAGGTATTCTTGGGGCAGAAAATATTTAAAAAAGGGCAAAGGATCGAGGAAAACTCGTTCGGCAATATAGAGCAGATCTCGCCAATAAAAATCCATCGGTACGGCATAAGCTTTATAAATGCCGATAATTTGCATCAGGTTTTCGGGAGTATCTGGTAACATGGATCCACCCGCTTCTAAACGGTGGATAATGTCGGCGAATTCGTGAGTAGAAGGGGGAATTTTGGCAGTGGGCTTAACAGGAGTTTGTACCATAGTTTGTGCTTGTTAACTGAGAAATTTGTTTAGTCAATATTCGGGGTTTAATCTTTTTTTACTGCCCAGGGTGGCGGTCCAAATTGGGGACGAATTTGCATAACTTGACCGTTGGGACGAGTAATCGAAAAAGCATCAAATTCTCCCTCGTCATACTCTCCGACCACGGTGAGATATTCCCCCACTGATACGTTAATTTCCTGCCACCAGCGCGGTCCCGCATCGACAATTACTTGACCAGTGTGATCAGCTAAGATAAAGTCGTTACCAACCACACTTTTTACCTGTCCAGATATGGTAATTGTTCTTGTATCTCTTAGGCTGCTGATCGCTGTTTGGGCGACAACTAAGGGAGATAAAGTGATAATTCCTGCGGTTAGCAAACTAAAGGAAATCAGTGAGATTAATTTCATCAGTTTTCTCCAAGATTAAGTAATTAGGAAAAAATATTCTCAACTGGCAGATAAATATTTACCCCGATTTAACCAGTTGGTTTTTGAGGACTTTTGCGGAGATTTTTTGAAGACAAAACTAGGTTTTGCTTGTCCCGATAAGCTGGCAACCATCGAGTTAGTGGTGGGTTCAATCCAACGGACTAAATAATTGGGTTGAATACCTAAAAAGATGATTAATACCATTAGGACAAAAGCGGGGATAGTTTCCGATTTCAAGACTTTGGGATAGTAGGCAAGTTTATTATCCAATTTGCCAAAACAGGTGCGATTAAGCAGGATAACAAAGTAAACCGCCGTTAAACCGGAAGCGATGATGCAGAAAACCGTCTGCACGGGAAAACGGGAAAAACTACCCTGAAAAACGATAAATTCCGCCACAAATCCCACTAATCCGGGGATACCAGCGCTGGCCATACCGGCGAGAATTAATAGGGCGCTAACCAGGGGTAAACCGCGAATTGGGTTCATTAAACCGTTTAAAACGTCTAAATCTCTAGTTCCAGCTTTGCGTTCGACAATGCCCACCAGATAAAATAAAAGGGCGAGAATGAGACCGTGGCTAATCATTTGCGCGACGGCACCAAGGACGCTTAAACCTGTGCCAGCGGCGGCTGCTACCAGTATATAGCCCATGTGACCGATCGAACTGTAGGCCACCATGCGTTTAATGTCTTTTTGGGCAATAGCGCTCAAGGCCCCGTAAATAACGCTAATAACGCCGATAATTGCCAGTCCAGGGGCGATTAAAGACCAAGTTTCTGGGAATAATTGCAGACCAAAGCGAACTAAGCCATAAGTACCGAGTTTAGCGAGAATACCACCTAATAAAATTGCTGTAGCGGGGGAAGCTTCCGTATAGGCATCCGGTAGCCAAGTATGGAGAGGTACGAGGGGGATTTTGATGCCAAATCCCACTAAAAGCAGAGTTAAGAGCAGTAATTGGGTTTTTTGGGAGAAATCGGCGGTGGAGAGGGAGGAATAGTCAAAAGTGCCACCGTTGAGGAAACCTATCCCTAAAAATGCCGCTAGGACTAATAACCCAGAGACGGCAGTGTAGAGAAGGAATTTAATCGAAGCATAGCCACGTTTTTCCCCTCCCCAGATAGCAATCATCAGATAAAAGGGGATTAATTCTAGTTCATAGAAAACGATGAACAGCAGCAGGTTTTTGGCCATTAATGCCCCAGAAACCCCGGCGTTAATCAGGAGGATTAGGATGTAATAAAGTCGGGGACGCTCTAGTTTTTCTTCGCTACTATAGATAGCTATTCCTGTCAAGAAACAGTTTAAAATAATTAACGGTAAGGACAAACCATCGACTCCGAGGTTATAACTTAAACCGATTGGTTTTGCCCATTCGCGGTATTCGGAAAACTGAAAACCATTACTGGTTAAGTTATATTGAGTCAGCAGATATAAAGACCAAAAGAGGACGGCGGCAACAAAAAAGAGGGTAATTTGACGTAATTTTGCTGGGGCAAATTTATCGGGGAAAAGACCGACGATAATTGCTCCAATTATTGGCAACCAAAGCAGGGTACTGAGCATATTGGTATCGATCAAATTTATAATGACTGGGATGAGAAAAGGATTAGCCAACCAACACGATGACTAATCGGGAATTGACTAAATTAAACTCACTTTTCCGGTATCGAGATCGTAGTAGGCTCCGACAATTTTTAATTGTTTTTTGTCTACTAAATCACCCATGACCGGAGATTTGCCTAATTTCTCTACTTGATAGTTAACATTGGATTTAATCGCTCGCTCGAGTTTGTTAGAACCGGGTTGTTTTTCGGCCCGATCAACTCCCACCTGTAATCCATCGATTAAACGACCGATTTGTCCGGGAAATCGACCCCCTTCAATGGTGGCTTTTACCGCTCCACAACGGGAATGACCGAGGACAATAATTACCTTAGCTCCTAACACCAACGTGCCGAATTCGAGACTACCAATTTCTTCGGAAGTGGCTAAATTTCCCGCTACCCGACAAACAAATAGATCTCCTAATCCTTGATCAAAAACGATTTCTGCCGGCACGCGAGAATCGGCACAGCCCAAAATTGCCGCAAAAGGGGCTTGACTTTCGGCCACTTCTGTGAGTCGAGCTTGATCGCGGTTAGGACTTTTTTGTCTTCGTTCCCAGAAACGTTGATTGCCTTCCATGAGCATGGTTAAAGCTTGGTCGGGGTTCAATCCTTTATTTTGAGCAGTTAGCCATGGCTCGGAATTAACAGCAGTTTGGGCGTTAGTTTGGGACAGTTGCGAGCCTAAAATAGTAGCGGCTAGACCAGTTCCCAAAAAACCACCCCCATAACGGATTAATTGACGACGAGAGGTATTGAACATCGGTAGTTGTTTCCATTAATCAGGACAAATCCTATTGTCGAGGCTGGGGATACTAAAGAAAAGCCTAAGTTATCAAATCTTTAACTGAAAACTAGAGAAATTTGTGATAGTAGAGGCCAGCAGATGATAATACCAATCAAAGCCACCCCCAAAATAATCGACAGAAAGTAAAATTGGGTTTGGCCCGAGACGTTATATTTCAAACTCTGACCACCAAAAACCGTGGCTAATCCCACTAGGTTAACGATGCCATCCACCAGAAAGGTATCGATCCAGTTAATAATTTGCGAGATTAATCCGACCACAAAAACGATGGTAACTTTATACAATTGGGCTGTATAAAGGTCGTTGGCAAAGAAATCTTGAACGGCTTTCGGTTGAAAAACTATCGGTTTGGAGATATTTTCATTCAGGTAAATATAGGCTGCCGGAATTACGCCAGCAGCGGTGGCAAGTACCAAGAGAAAAGCCACTCCCAGATTTAAGTTACTTGGTAATAAATGCCATTGCGCTAATAAAATCGGCACATGAATGGCGAAACCCATGGTCACAGTCATGGGGATAACTAAGGGCCAAAGAGCTTCCGGAGAGCGCAGGGTCATTGGTTTGATTTTACCGCCAAAGAAAACGCAAAATTCTCTAGTGACACTAAAAGCAGTTAAGGCATTGACCAACAATAGCACTAATAACAGTAAACCACTGACTTGCGAGAGGCGATCGCCCATGCGGGCTAATGACCAAAAACCACCAAAGGGAGGCAGTGCGACTAAACTAGCGGCACCGACGAGATAACAAATGCCAGAAACGGGACGACGGGACCATAAACCCCCGTATTGGCTTAAATCTTGGCTGATATTATTCCAAATGATGTTACCCACCACCATGACTAACAGGGACATAGCGATCGCATAAGTAAAGAGTAACACTAAAGCGGTTTCCGTTTGTCCGGTGGCCACAGCGATAAAAATCAGTCCCATGTAGGCGCTGACGGAATAGGAAAGGGAGCGCTTAACATCGATCTGTGCGATCGCAATTAACCCCGCACCGATGGCAGTAACAGAGCCAACAATGGTCATCACCTGCAAGGTTAAGGGCGATAATTGTAGCACTGGCTCTAATTTCACCAATAACCAAGCGCCAGTGGAAACGACGACGGTATTCCGCAGAATTGTCGCCGGCATCGGTCCCTCCATGGCCTCATCTAGCCATAAATGCAGGGGAAATTGAGCGCATTTGCCCATTGGACCCGCAATCAGGGCTAAACAGAGTAAATTAGCCACATTGGGGTTTAAATTGGCTGTAGCCGCCCATTCTGCCAATTGGTCAAAGTTCCAGGTTCCCGCCAGGGGTAAAAGGGCCACCACTCCCATCAAGAGGATTAAATCGCCAATCCGTTTGGTTAGAAAAGCATCCCGCGCCCCCGTTACCACCAGAGATTGATTGAACCAGAAACCAATCAGCAGATAAGTGCCGAGGGTGAGAACTTCTAGCACACAATAGCTGAAAAATAGCGAATTACAGATAACTAGGGCGCACATACCCCCTTCAAAGAGGGCGACGAGAGAATAAAACCTTGCCCAACCCCAATCCATTTCTAGATAGGCGATCGCATATACCTGAGCGGCGAGGTTTAAGCCGGTAATTAGCAGTAAAGCCCCGATATTAACGGCCGAAATCTGCACATCTAAAGATATGCTTAAATCTGCGGCATTTAGCCAATTAAATGCTATGGATTGGGGCGGACGACCCCAAACGGCGAGCAAAGCAAAAAGGCTATGCAAAAAAGCCCAGCAGGTCATGATCAAGTTCAGATAACCGGCCGGTCGCGGGCCGGTTTGCCGGATAATACCGGGAGACCAAGGTAGAGCGAGAAGTGCGCCCGCAAAGGCGTAAAGAGGTACCAACCAGATAGTCTGGCTGAAGGACTCGAACATATAACCACCTCAAGAAGAAAAATGATCCTGAATTAAAGTTTAAGGTTTAATGGGTCACTAATAGGCTGTGACCATTTTTTAACGGGGCATGAATGGGGATGGTTTGACTAGCTTCCAGTAGGTATTTTAAAAAAGCATCGGCAATCACGGAAAGTTGTTTTCCGGCCAGGTAACAAACGTACCAATTGCGCTGAATCGGAAACTGTTCCACGTCGAGGATGGCCAATTCGCCGTTTTCCCCTTCCGAGATGAGAGTGTGCTTAGATAGTACCGATAGTCCCAAACCGCCAGAAATAGCCTGTTTGATGGCCTCGTTACTGCCTAATTCCAAACGCACCTTAACTTTAATATCGTGGAGATTAAATAATTTTTGTACCGCTTGGCGGGTTCCAGATCCCGATTCGCGCATAATAAAAGGTTGATGGTTGAGGCACTCAAGGGGCAGATTTTTCTGGCCCACCAATGGATGATCCCGTCGCGCCACCACCACTAGAGGATTTTCCAGAAAAGACTGAGAACAAAGTTCCACTTCTTCCGGCGGTTGACTGAGAATATAGAGGTCATCCTCGTTATTTAACATTCGCTCTTGCAGTTTCTGGTGATTAGTCACCTGTAGAGCGATGTCGATACCGGGATACTGTTGACAAAATGCCCCCAGTAATCGCGGCACAAAGTATTTAGCGGTAGTAATTACGCCTAAAGTCAGTTTTCCCTGTCTAGTTCCCTTAATATCGGCCACTTTCATCTGAAAGTTGTCCAATTTATTAAAAATCTCTTGACAGGTGAACAGTAATTCCTGACCCGCTTCGGTTAAAAATAAACGTTTGCCAATTTGCTCGAATAGCGGTAAACCCACAGCTTTTGTGAGTTGTTTGACTTGGGTTGAGACGGTAGGTTGAGTGATAAATAACTCCTCGGCCGCCTTGGTGAAGCTACTGTGTCGAGCGGTAGCCTCGAAAACCCTTAACTGGTGCAGGGTTGCCTGTATCAAGTTCTTATCCCCTTCTCAATAACAACTATTTGTCACCATCAATCCTAACGTTTTTATAGATTCTAGTCAATTAACTTTTTGATAAATATAGATTCTACTAGATATAACCGCCGCTTAAGACCTTTTGTCAGCCATCAGCTTTTTTCTCCCTCCTCCCCTCATCCCCACTCCCCCACTCCCCCACTCCCCCACTCCCCCATCTCCCCCACTCCCCAATTCATAATTCATAATTCATAATTCATAATTCCTATTAAGATATTTTCATTTCAGCTTTTATTATCGATCAAAATCTTGCTATAGTTGGGTTTCATGCTTCAACCCAACCTACGTTCATCTTATATTTAATTCCACCCACCCAATTAAGATATTTTCATTTCAGCTTTCATTATCGATCAAAATCTTGCTATAGTTGGGTTTCATGCTTCAACCCAACCTACGTTCATCTTATATTTAATTCCATCCACCCAATTAAGATATTTTCATTTCAGCTTTCATTATCGATCAAAATCTTGCTATAATTAGAAAACAACCATCTATTAAAATTAAAAGACAATGGTTAGTTATCTTGATATTGACGACGATCTTCTTTTCCCCGATAGTGATGGTCAACCGATGGCAGATAATACCGAACAATATGAGTGGATTGTCAAAATTAAGGAGAATTTAGAGATTATCTTTGCGGATGACCCTAAGGTGTTTATTGCCGGAGATTTACTCTGGTATCCTCTGCGTTCTACTTTGGTTTCACCGGTTGCTCCCGATGTGATGGTAGCTTTTGGCCGTCCCAAAGGACGGAGGGGTTCCTATCGTCAATGGCAGGAAGAAAATATCGCTCCTCAAGTAGTTTTTGAAATTCTATCACCGAAGAATACAAAAGCAGAGATGAGTCGAAAATTAGAGTTTTATGACACATATAGTGTAGAAGAATACTATTTATATAACACGATGCGCTGTCGTTTACAAGGTTGGCAAAGACAGGGAGAAAATTTAAGAGAAATTATCCCCATCAATGACTGGATAAGTCCCCGCTTAGGTATGCGTTTTATCTGGGATAAATCTAGTTTAGAATTGTATCGTCCCGATGGAGAGAAATTTTTAACAACTGTTGAGTTAGAGTCTCAAATGCGTCAAGAAAAGAAACGCGCTGATAAAGAACAGAAACGCGCCGATAAAGAAAAGAAACGTGCCGATAAAGAAAAGAAACGCGCGGATCGACTAGCGGAACGCTTAGAGGCGTTAGGATTAACCTTAGAAGAAGAATAATACCATGCCATTACTTTGGAAAAATGGTATTTAGATTAAGTTTTTTCATAGGTTATTAGTAAACAATAATCAGTGAACTGATAACTGATAAGTAGGTAGGCGTTAAAAATTATCAGATGCCCCCCTTATTAAGGGGGGATTAAGGGGGGGACTAAGGGGGGATCGGCACCCCCCTTATCAAGGGGGGCAGGGGGGATCGAACCTAAAATCCATTTTTAATTTAATTATAACCAGCTACTTAACTGATAACTGATAACTGATAACTGTTTACTGATAGCTAAAAAAATCTTTAAACTTCTAATAAATTTTCTAGGCGATCGAGAACGATATCGGTGATACACTTAATCCGGTATAAACAGGCTTTAGTATCTGTGGAGTTGAAAGTGCCATTTTCCCAATACTTGTTACTACCGGCACCACCCCCACAAACCCCAAAATAATCGCATTTTTGGCGACATAAATCGACTCCACCGCGTATATCAGCGTAAATTTTTTGAAATTTCTCGGTTTCACAGATAGATTCTAGGGAATCGCTCAAAACATTACCAAAGATAAAATCACCGTAGGGTTGGGTTTTAATCGATAGTAATTCTGGATCAAAAGTGGAAAAATTACCTTGATTATCAAAATTGACAATCATAAAAGGTCGATTCATATCAGTATTTTCTAAGCGTTCATCGGCATAAATCAAACTACAGATCGATTCAAATTCCCGCAGCTTAAATTCTCCTTGTTTAGCCGTGACTAACTGCCAAAATCTAGCAATAAACTGGCGATAACGTTGTTCAATACCTAATTTATCTAAGGAAGATTGCGAATGAATCCCCTCGGTTTCTTCCATATTAAAAGCCACATCGGTAAGACCATGATCCCAAAAAAAGTTAAAAATTTCGTCGGGATAGTCGAGGGAATCTTCTGTTAAAACAGCGATGATACTAACATCAATTTCATGTTTTTGCAAGAAAGAAATCCCCCGCATAGTAGCAGCATGACTGCCAGTTCCCTTACGATTTTGCCGGTGGATATCATGAATGAAAGCCGGTCCATCAAGACTGACTCCTACATAAACATCATGCTTTTTAAATAATTGACACCAACCATCGTTAATATAAGTGGCGTTAGTTTGTACCGAATGACGAAAACAATAACCCTGCTGATTATATTTCTCGCTAACTTCTGCAATTTTAGCAAAGGCACTTTCATAAAAACTGATGGGAACTGCTAAGGGTTCGCCTGCGTGCCAGCAAATGGTAAAATTATCTTGGAGAAAACGACTACTAAAAACCCTCTGAAAAATCGGCTCGATTAAATCTAAGGATAAGGTATTTTTTAAATGGCGATCGGGTAAATAACAGTAATCACAATTAAGATTACAAAAAGAAGTCGGCTGCACGACTACTAAAGTAATTGGACCACAATCCGACCAATCTATATTTACGGTTTTTTTCATGATTCTATTGTTTAAATTCTCACTTAAGTATGATAACTGATTCTGGGAAGTCTATCTTAATTTTACCTATACTATTTCCTATTCCCTCAATAATAAATAATATAACTGACCGGGGGTATTAACTAAACCAGCTTTATCGCCAGCATTTTTTCCTGTTCCCATAAAAATATCTACCCTCCCAGTACCTTTAATCGCGCTGCCAGTATCTTGATCGAGAACATAGCGACTCACTAATTTTTTATTAAGATTTTCCTGGGGAATTTCTGTCTCAATTACCGCTAAAGCACCGGGGGGAAAAATACTTTTATCTGTAGCGATCGATCTTTCTGGTAAAACCGGAACTCCAATACTACCAGTGGGAGGCGCACCGTGGGTTTCTCGAAAGAAAATAAACCGATTATTGCGGGGGATATAATTCTTTAATTGCTCAGGATTACTTCTGAGAAAATCCAAAACCATTGGTAAGGTTAAACCCTCAGCAGGAAAAATACCATCGGCAATCATTTCTTTTCCCAGACTTGTGTAGGGATGCTCGGTATTGCCATCAAAACCGATGCTCATAATTTGACCATTAGGTAAACGTAATTTTGCCGAACCTTGCACATGAACTAAATAAGCTTCTAAGCGATCTTTTAACCAAACTAATTCGTATCCCGCTAGGCGGCTATTTTCCCCCAGTAAACCATCTTTTCCCTCTAATGCTACCCTAGCTGGATGGGGTTTTGACCAGCGAGAAAAGTTAGAAGGTCGGCGATAGAGAGGATATTTATACTCGGCGTTTTTTTGCCGACTTGCTTGATAAATTGGCTCAAAATAACCAGTAAATTTAACATTTCCTTGGCTATCATTACCCAAAGAACGATACCAAATAAATTCTTTTTTAACTGCCTTTTGTAGAGCTGCGGGAGTGGGAGAATTCTGCACTAATTGACGAAAACGTACTAAGGAACGCTGCACTCGCTGACGAGTTATTTCAGGAATAGGATAATTTTGATAGGCGCGGATCGCCGCCGAGCTATTCAGATAACGTAAACTATGATCGATCGCTTGTAGTAGGGTTTTTTTGTCCGTTAGCAGTCGTTCGTCGTATCCCGTAGATGTTCCTAATTGTGAGATTTCAAGGCGTTCTAGGGGCAAATTTGCGGGGGTGAGGGCAATTAATCCCAAGCTGAGGGGGATGAGTGTCAAAAGGTGTTTCATGGTGATAGGAATGGGCAGCTATTGACGCAATTAACAATCAAGAAGGAGCAATGAGAAAAGTTGTTTATTATTCATATCATGAGGATAGTTGTTGCCGATAAATCTTAATTTGTTCCAAGGGAGGGCCGACCTTAGAAATAATGGTAAATTCTAAATTTTGTTAATACAAGTGTTCTCTAACACTCGGTATTTGTTGAGAATACCGATAAAAGGCTTAAAAATCCGGGAAATAACGCCAATAGGCGCTGCTAATAACCGCGCCATCGGTTCGGCATAAATTAAAGCTAGGGATTTGGGATAAAGTTCCCCGAAAACTATCTGGAGATAGGCAACAATTAAAAAAGCTAGACAAAGAGAGAACCCATGGGAGAGAAGATTTTGCCAGTTTAAAGAAAAGGGTAAAAAACTTAGTAATTTCTTCACAAAAACGGTCATGGTACTCTCCCCGATCCAACCTAAAGCTAAACTAGAAAGGGTTATACCTAATTGGGTAGTGGAAAGTAAGCGATCGAGACTTCTTTGTAGAGATTGGACCGTCTGCGCTGGCACATCTCCCGCAGCCACTAGCTGACTGATGCGGGTACGACGGACAGACACAAGCGAAAATTCCGCCGCTACGAAAAAAGCATTGAGGACGATTAGTAAAAAGACTAAAATTAAACGAGTCAATCTTACCCCAGCCTAGGCCTTTTTCAGCAAACCCTAATTAAATCTTGATCTGACCACTAGCAGTGTACCAAAAGCAATCAGTCCCAAGCTCAAGTTAGGTTCGGGGACGGTAGTTGGGGGATTTGATGCACCTGTAACAGAACCAGTGACGATATCACCATTAAAATCACTAACAACATCATTTAAAGTAACTGTCCCTCCTGCTTTCGTTAAAAAGGGAGAGTTAAAAACTAGAGAGAGGCTATTAGAGCCATTAACCCAATCAATAGCTTCTATACCACTCCCAGTAGGATTAGCTAAACTAATGTTAACTAAGTCAGCCTTGGTGAAATTGAGAAGGCCAATTATAATGTTACTAAAAGTAAGACTAGGAGTTGCACTATTTTCATTGTCAATGGTGAAACTACCAGTAATCGGATTAGTTCCCGCCAGAGAACCATTATTAATAGTCCAAGTCAGTGCTTGAACTGGTATGGGGGTTGAGAAGCTACTAACAAGCAGGGTTGTTGTAGCAGCTAAGAGCAAGTTGGGTGGGTTGATTTTCATCTTGTTCATCCGAGTTAAGTTTTGGTTATTGGTGAGTAATTAGAGAGAGACAAACCATTCAGGATGATTGTTCAATCCCGTGAGGGAATTACCGAGATTGTCAGTAACATAAGCTAAGACTTCAGTTCCCAAAAGAATTTGGTTGCTGTTAAAGCTTAACTGTCCGAAGTTGATTCCACTGAGAGCCAATTTATCGCCTTGAGCAGAGTTGAAATCAAGAATGCGATCGCTACCATTTCCTGACTTGAGAACGAAGCTATCAGCACCCGCACCGCCATAGAGGAAATCTGAACCTAAACCACCATCAAGTAGATCATCTCCTTCTTCTCCATAAAGTTTATCTGTATTTCCCTCACCATAGAGACTGTCATTACCACTTCCACCGTTGAGAACATCTCGTTGGTTGGAACCGATTAACAAGTCATCACCAGCACCACTTTCTAAGCGGTAAGTACCGGATTTACCCAAAGCATCGATGCGATCATTTGTTGGGGTTCCTTGAATCACACCACCGCCAGGGGGAACTAAAACTGGGTGGAACACTTGTAGGGTGAAGTTTGTACTAACACTTGCTCCCGGTTTATCAGTTACAGTTACCTTCAAATTCAGATTACCAACATCATTGTTAGTAGGAGTTCCACTGAAAGTTTGGGTTGTTGGGTTAAAGCTTAACCAAGTGGGTAAAGCATCACCGTTACTGAGGGTAGCTGAATAAGTCAGGGGATCGTTTAGATCAACATCAACAAAGGTATTAGCGGGAATTTGGAAGTTGAAACTGGTATCTTGTGTGGCGGTTTGATCGGCGATCGGATTTTGGAGATTTGGTGCATTATTATTTAGGGGAGTAAAGTTAATTCCCTGTTGAATCCAGACCTCAATGGCGGTATTTGTAATGCCATAAATTTCATAAACTGCTCCATCATAGGTATCAGAGCCTAATTGAGTCCAAGGTACAGTGGAAGGATCGGAGTAATAAGCACTTGAAGAAGCACCATTAATCAATAGCTTTTTATTGCCATCGAGCATTTGCAGCAGGCTAGACTGATTAAATTGAACGGAATTATTGTAGCCGATGTCAATGGCTTCGATATTAGATAAACGACCAGCATTAGCATCTAAATAAAGCCTGGTTTGTTGGCCGACTGTTTGGGGAATGAAGATAGTATCAAAACCACCACCGCCATCAATATTACCGATAGTTTTACTATCAGTTCCGTACTCACCCCCTAAGCCAATTTGATCATCTCCTTCCCCACCAAAGGCATAAATTTGTGAGGTATTAGCGGTGGGAATTAACATAAAGTCATCGCCATTTTGTCCTCGCAAAACTATCTTAGGAGTGGTAACATTCTGGGGAACAGTAAAGACATCATTTCCATTAGTTCCGTCAAAAAAGGTAAAAGTTTCAGTGCCACTATTTTGCTCATCTACTGTTAACCAATCTTGACCATAAACTACATAGGTCAAGTCATAACTGCTCGTATCAGTAATCAAAATATCCTGATAACCATCACCATTGACATCGCCACCCGTATTAGTTTGATAAGATAGTGACCGATTAGGTAAGCCTTGAATGGGAATCTGATTTGGACTACCAGCCAGAACAAGATTATTAATATTAGGACTGGTATTGGGGGGGGTTGTAGGCGTAGAGGGTGTAATCTCTGTTGAGCCTAATTGGATGTAACCTTGATGATAACCATCGTACTGATCAAAAAGAATATCGTCAAAACCGTCAGCATTCATATCTCCCACTGCAACAGCAGGAGAAAGAGGGTACATGGAGAAAGCGGGATACGGGATAAAATAATCAAAGTTTGTTTGAAACTGTCCAAAGTTGCTAGTTTTGCCCGTACCATACAAAATGGTAGAATGGGCGATGGGATAGGATTGTTCTCCATAGCCTCGGTTTGACCAAGAAGTTTGAACAAAAGACACTAATGTATCCTCAATACTGTCTCCATTAAAGTCACCAGACGTAATAGAAGACTTGATAAACCCTGCACTAAAGTCAACCTCACTCCCAGACCAACTACTCTCATCTGTCCAAGGCTGTGTGAGAAAACTCAAGGATATCTCAGAAAGTGGCTGCTGAGTGCTGTTATTGAACTGATAAGCCTTAACCTGTGTTTGCAGTTCTACAGATGGTTGTAGTTCGCTACCTGAGGGAGTAAGCGTGTAATTAAGGGTGAGAATTTCTGAGATTCCATCGCCGTTAATATCCGCTAATCCAATTCCTGGCGGTGTCACCTTAGAGGACGCAGACAAATAACCAGGATCATAAGTCTGGAATTGGGAACTCAACCCATTCGCTGAACCCAAGAAATAATGAATTTGATAATCGTAATCGTTATGTGGATTAGGTCCGTCAGGATTAAGCTGGTTTAGTATTACTAAGTCATCATAACCATCACCATTAATATCTCCTGCACAGGTTTGATAAATGGAATTGGATAAAAAACCTTCAGGGATAGTAAAAGAATTCAACAACTGGCCCGCAATCACATTACTTGTGATGCTATTGCCCATATTGACCAGCAATTCTGTTGTTTGACCATTTGTGTTATTAATACTACCTTGAGCAATATCTTCATAACCATCCGCGTTAAAATCCCCATGAGCAATTAAAGCAGTGCTAGGAGAGGAGATTACATTAGTAGAAGGTAAATTATTGTCATTAGCAGTAAGGGTGTAGGTTCGTGGAGTGCTAACATTTGTTAGGGTGCTGGCTCCTATAGTCAGTTGATTTCCCTGCGACGATGACCCACTATTGACAAAATCATCAAAACCATCTCCATTAACATCCCCCACAGAAACACCGGGATATTTATTGACTAAAATAAAGCCATTATCACTACGCAGGTCATTGACATTTAAAGATAGTCCACCCTGTAACCAAGGATGGCCAATCGCCACATAAGCTTCACCATGACCATTACCATCATTACTACTAGGAGCGCCTAAAATAATATCATCTCCTCCTGTAGCCGAGCCGTAATCGCCATTAATATCCCCAATGCCATTGAGAGTTTGACCGACATTGCCTAAATTAGAAGGATTACTATTATTAAGAGGATTAGCCACTCCTTGATATTGGAAAACGCGAGAATCCGTCAGATTAGGATCGAGATAAATTGCACCGCCCGCACTAAAGGCATTTTTACTCCCAAAGACTATATAAGCACTACCAGCATTACCATAAGCAAAGGGCGCACCGATGAGTAAGTCATTAATATTATCTTGGTTAACATCTCCCCCATTAGCAACAGCCCAACCTGCTTGTCCCGAAGTGAGTACCCCTTCAAATGTTACCCCTTGACCAGCTTGAATTGAGGCTAAACTGGAAGGTAAAGAACTATTTCCTCCGAATATTACATAAACTTTGCCCAGATTAGAAGTTGGACTACTCCCGCTCCCAACAGCAGCATTAGGCGCGCCGATTACTAAGTCTAAATGACCATCTCCATTTAAGTCTAGGGTCGTTAGCGCATTGCCAATGCCATCATAAAAGGCGTAATTGGTGGCTGAGTCCTTACTGGGTTTACCTGTACTCGGATTGAGCTTACCGTTAACACTTCCCCCCGTAAAACTGGTTATGCCATCAAAAACCCAGTTAGTGGTGCTATTTGTAGAAGTTAGGTTAATAGATTCGTTAGTGCTTGACCAATTAAATTGCGTACCCGACAATACATAAGTCGCGCCGCCATAACCGCGAATATCCGCAGAATTATTGGGATCGGTAACAGGGTTAACGATGGGCGCACCGATGGCTAGATCAAGTTTACCATCTCCATTCAAGTCTAACACTTGTAAAGCAGACCCTAAACCTTGACCTGTACTGGGGGCGTTAATGGTAGCAACAAGCGTTGTGGTAATATTTTTACCCAATCCTGTTAGTTGATAGACCTTAACTTGATTGGCTAAAGGTGAAGCAACAATCAATTCAGGTGTTCCATCGCCATTTAAATCGGCGTATAGAATCTCTTTGCCAAAACCATCACTACTATTACCTGTGAGGGGTGATGTAGCTAGGGTATTAAGAGCAATTACGCCACTGGTTTGAGTAATCGCTGAATTATCAAAGATGTAAATTTCACTATCGTTAGTTCCTCCTTGGTTAGTCAGATTGGGAGCGGATATTGCATACCAAGTTTTAGAAGAACCAGACCAAGAAGTAAGACTATTACCACTTTGGGGAGACGCAGCAGTGGAACTACTTGCCCCTGTAATCTTAACTACATTTTGACCCGATTGAGGACTATCTAAATCGAGTCCTTGATCTGATACTTGTACCCCCTGCGCCCCAAAGACTAGATAGATATTACCTTGACTATTATTTGCTCCTGGTGCTGAAATCCAAAAATCATCAAGAGGTGCGTTATTATTGCTGCTGTTTTTATCACCGTTAACATTTCCTGCGCTACCCAGAGCATAACCCAATTGATCATTAACGGGGCCAGTCATCGAAAAACCACTATCTATGGCCAATAAGTTAATCTCTTGGTTAGTATCTTGTAAAGTGGCGTAAGCGGTTAATGTGGTTTTTTGACCATCTTGCACTATTAACTTAAATTTCTCATTGAGATGTTCTGACAAGATATCGTTATAGATGTTAATCTCAATGATTTTGCTGGTTTCACCGGGGTTGAAGGTAAGACTTCCTTCTTGATGTTCGTAATCGGCTCCGGCAGTAGCACTAATATCGACTGTGCGATAAGTTAAGGTTTTGCTGGTATTGGTATCACCTTGCCGAGTGATGGTAAAAGTTACTTTCCCGTCTTGTTCTTTAGCCTTTTGATGACTCACTGAAAAGATGCTATTACTACCTACATCACTGCTTGTAGTGGCACTACTAATGATGTTATCAATTTGATCTGGTGGAGTAGGATTAGAGTCAGTTTGGATAGTATTGTTAGTATTCCAATTACTTCCGGCATAAATACTTTGACCCAGGGTGGAAGTTCCCGTATTAGAGTCAAGAACCACCCAACTCAAGGTGACAGTATTATTATTAGCGTTATTGGTTGTACTAACATTAATGCTAGAAAAACTCAGATTAGAACCAGAAAGGTTGCTAACGCTAGGTTGATAATTTTTCCAACTCCCTGTTGTGCCACTAGGAACCCAAAAAGCGACAGCTAAACTCGTTTGAGCCGTTTCTCCCGAACCTGTGCTATTTGTCCATAAGGCGAGAACGCCAAAAGGGGTTGAGGTTAGAGATTGTATGGATTGACCGGGTTGTAGATAAGGGATAGCTGTGGGGATTGAATTATTGGTATTCAAAGTCCCATTATTCAACTGTCCTATTACATAATTTGAAGCAATGGTTTCTTGTAATTGATTGAGTGCATCACTGGAAACGGTATTAGGTGCGCCTACTAATAAATCCGCTTTACCATCGTTATTTAAATCTCCTACTGCACTGACAGAAGACCCACTCAGTTGATTGGCTCCCCCTTGACCAATTACATAACCTTGAACCGTTGTACCAACGTTACTGACATTAATACTAGA
Source organism: Microcystis aeruginosa Ma_SC_T_19800800_S464 (assembly GCA_007095785.1). Taxonomy (GTDB): domain Bacteria; phylum Cyanobacteriota; class Cyanobacteriia; order Cyanobacteriales; family Microcystaceae; genus Microcystis; species Microcystis aeruginosa_E. The sequence goes on along the minus strand of SFBL01000015.1, from coordinate 3,973 downwards.
AACTGTGCCAATATTGTTGCTCGTTCCTCCATAGATGACATAACTCACCCCGGATTGATTATTTCCTCCTTGGGGTTCAGCAACAAGTAAATCACCGACACCATCACCGTTTAAGTCTCCAGCACCCGTAACTTCTGTTCCTGCACCGATAATAGTAAAGCCATTTGTTCCATTAATTTCGGAGAAACCGATACTGTTATTTTGAGTTGAGGAAAGGCTGGAACTGCCAAAAACAATATAACTATTTCCCGCGATAAAGTTACTATTAGTATCCTCAGTAGCGGGATAGCCAACAATCACATCGTTAATACCATCGCCGTTAACATCTCCGGCGCTACTGACTTGTAAGGGTGCAGGATTATCTAAGTCATCAACAATCACAAATCCTTGACCGGGGTTAATGGTGGCTAAGTCTAGGGTTTGAGTAGATAAATTCGCACCAAATAGAATAACTGCTGCTCCCGTTCCCCCAATCAGTAAATCCCCTTTACCATCCTGATTAACATCTGGAATTAGAGCCGTATTGGTTATATCTAGCAAGGTATCCCCATTAACGGCTGAGGTATTGTTAGTTAGGGTAATTGTACCACCTAAATAATTCGGAGATGTTAAATTAGAGTTAGAATCATTAGAAAGAATGCTATTACCTTCGTTTAGGCGGCTAACTCTCGAAATATTCGGATTTGTCCCTTGATGGAGGGTATGAATATTATTCCCTTGTTGATTGCGAATATACAGACCCCCATCCTCGCCCAACGCAAGATAAGCCCCGGGATTTCCGGCTGTACCAGTTGACCAATAGGAGAGTTGAGCTTCACCTGCCCATTCATATAATACAAAGTTGCCGTCTGATTGCATGACAGCTTCATAATAGGTTGCATCTTGAGGAATTGGGGGTGAAACTGTAGCCTTCCAAACTTCTGTATTGGTGGTTTGATTAAATAAGACTAACTGACCGTTATTGTTGACGCTTAGGGTAAATAGCTCGTCAGCAATCGATTGGGACAGTATTAGGGTAATTTCCCCTGATTCCTGATTGGCACTCGGTGATCCGATGGCATAGTCCGCTTGACCGTCTCCATTAAAGTCGTAACCTCCTGTTACTACAGACCCAAAGCGATCACCCGCTTGTCCATTGGGGTTAGTAATTTGTTGTCCATAAGTGGGGTTATTTTGGAGTAAGGTATCAATATCAGTGATCGTTTGAGGGGTTTCAAATAATGTCCCCCCATAGAGTAAGTAGGCAGCCCCTTGATTATTATTTAAACCAGGCGCACCAATGATTAAATCACCCTTACCATCGCCATTGACATCGCCTGCATTGGCAATACTATAACCCAATTCACTTAAAGCTTGTCCCGTTAAAAGTAAGCCATTACTAGCCAAATTATTGAGATCATTAACTTGGTTATACTGTTCTCCAAAGACTACATAAACGCCTCCTTGTTCATCATCAAAATCCGGCGCGGTCATAGCAAAATCTGCTTTACCCCCACCGTTGACATCTCCTAATGCGGTAACAGCTTGGCCAAAACTCGCAAAGTATTGATTATCTAATGTCCAATAAAAACCGGAATTGTTAGCATTAGTAGGATTTTCTGAGAAAGTGCTTAAATTAACCTCATTATTCCCCGTCTGTCCATACACTACATAGACTTGTCCGGGCGGGGTAGTAGCAATCTGTTGTACGGTAGAATTATTAATTGACTCATATTGCCAAGTAATTAAAACATTGCCATTATTATCTAGGGCAATATTTGGGCGTTGATTTGCTCCTGCTGTATTTTCAATAGCTTGTAAACTGTTGGTGTTCCAAACAACATCATTATTGCCTAATGTCCCTGTTAAGAAGTATAAATAGGAAAGGTTGGCTGAATTATCATCGACGGTTCCGGTAAATGTGCCATAAACTGTTGTTCCATCAGGGGCAATAATGTAAGAAATATCGCTACTGTCAATTAAATCATTAACATCTTCTCCTAATAAAGTAGCGTAACCGGGTTGAGTGAGATAAATTGTTGAATTAGGTTCTGATGAAACTGTGACAGGTAATCCTCGGTAATTTTGAGTGACAGTGCTTTCTCCGCTTAAATTTGAATCTACAATTCGGACATAAGAGCCAAAAGAAAGGGAAAACAAGAAAAAATTCACTGCCATTTTGGCTTTGTTGGTATAAATCGCCTTCTCAAAATCACTGTTATCAAATTCTTCTGTTTGAACACCTTTTACGGATAAATCAACGAATCCACCAAGCAGGTTGGCATCAACATAAAGACCTGTATTTATACCAACACTTAGGTTAGCATCACCAGAATCGAAGGCATCTCCTAAAAAGCTAAATACTTTAGTTGTATCCAGTTGCCATTTGAGGTCAGAATGGGGAGTTTCTGTTGTTGGTTCATTGCCATTTTCGTCAACCAGTTTAAAAAAGTAATCACTGGCTTGAATATCCCCTAAGTTTGTTTGATTATCATCAAATTCAATTTCTGTAGCATAAGCTATGTCAAAACCGACTACGGGACCGCCACTAAGACTTAGTATATGTAAATCACTAAGTTCATTTAAGAAAGAACCGGCTCCCGGAAAAAGAGAATTTAACACTAAATCAATAGCATTTATCTCTAAGTCAAACTCCCCGCCAGCTTTAGCTTTAACACTAGAAGGATAGCTACCAATTTTTTCCCATTCCCCACTTCCTTGAGTAAAAGCTGAGATGTCTAAGGAAACATAGCCTTTGAATAAACCAACAGCCAAAGAACCTGCTAGAACGGCAGGACCTATGCCTCCTGCCTCTTTGCCGAACGTTAAACTTAATGCTAATTTATTAAAAGCTACTGGAGATTCGCTACTGTATTTTTCAACAGAAGCATCAATTTCTCCACCAACATTAACCGAAAAACCATCCAGTTTTTTAGCAAGACCTGACGATAGCTTGAATAAATTACCCGTACTGATACCCTGAGAAACATAACCAGGCAACGTCCAAACTCCAGAAGCTCCATCCAATGCTCCCGAATTGATTTGATAAGTAAATCCTGTTCCTTTGGGTTTAAAAGCTAATTGATTTTGGTTTGTTGTTACCGGAAGTTGACTAACATCAACAACTTGACTGACTGTTTGATTATTTTTTTGAGTCGTTACTAAAATGTTGTTATTACTTAAAGCCACAACACTTAGGTTTTTATCTTCCAATTCATCATCGGTCAATTGTGTAGGCGAACTCCACTGATAACCCCCATAAATAGAAGAACTTAGGGACGAGGTATAAACTTCTGAGTTGTTGCCATTTCCTGCTATCCAAGAGGCAAAAATTCCCCCATTAGATGTCTGGGTTAAGGCTATATTAGAGGAACTACCTTGATTTTCATTTCCAATCCCACTATTAAGAGGTGTGACACCAATATATTGACCATTATTAGTATTAGAGGGTTGATAGCCGTAGTAAATTTGTCCATTCTGATTCCATAAGGCATGGGTGACACCACTATTATCTGTAATAGTCGTCATGCCAAAAGGTTGCCCACTGGAGTTATTTAACTCTAAAATTGAGCTAATATTGCCAACTTGATAAGGAATTTTTTGATTAGTTATTCCGTATAAAATTCCTGTTTCGTCAAGTTGAATTTGACTAAAAATAGGTAAACCACCAATGATATTATCCAACTCAATAAAAGCAGTAGCATTGGTTGACCATGCGTAAATATTGCCATTATTATCTAAACCTAAAAGAGTTTGACTGTTGAGAGCAACTATTTGTTTAAAAGCTGGATTATTTCCCCCATTGAAAAGATTAAAATCTGTTCCATCCCAACTGTAAAGACTACCTTGATTATCTAATGCCCAGACTGAGCCATCCCCCAGCAATTCTCATTTTGAAAAAAAATCAGATAAAATTCTCTTATTTAAATAGAGAACTTGTGTAGAAGCATTATTTTTTGACAGATAATTATTATCCAACGCTGGAGATAGACAG
>SFBL01000149.1 GCA_007095785.1 Microcystis aeruginosa Ma_SC_T_19800800_S464 | reverse complement strand
GTGCGAAAAAAAGCCATTTATGAGGGAACCTTCCGCACGCCAGATTATTTCATCTACGATCCTTTTGATGGCAATTCTTTACAAGGATGGCATTTAGGGGCCGACCAACGCTACCATTCTTTAGAACCAAACGAGCGCGGCTGGTTATGGTGCGAAACCTTAGGCTATTGGTTGGGAACTTGGGAGGGGACTATTGACCGAGAAACGGCAATCTGGGCAAGATTTTATGACCCGGAAGGCAATTTAATCCCCTTGCCAGAAGAAGCGGCCCAGGAGCGGGCAGCTGCGGCACAGGAGCAATTAAATGCTACTCAGCAAGCTCTGGAAGCGGAAAAACAGCGTTCTCAACAACTGGCGGCTCGTTTGCAGGAAATGGGGATAGATTTGTAGTACAAGTGTGGGGAGCTTTTTGCCTGACTGACGGACATTTTCAACACAATAAGTGGTCGTGCCAAATTAACTTCCTAAACCTTGAGGAGAAATTGTGTAAACTTCGATCAAAAGCCGCGTAAATTCTGTATTTTCTCTGGAAGTCTTAGATATAGCTTTTAGAATTGAGATCATAGCGGTAGGCTAATTCAGATCAATTAAACTTCTTTCTCACTCTCGACTTTGTTAGTATCATGAATCATAACTCTGGCCGTAAACGGTTATTATCCCTGATATCTGCTGTTTCTTGTAGTTCCCTCTTGATTTTATCCCCTCTAGCTCAGAGAGCGCAAGCAGACGATATTACGGATGCCCTAGAAGCGGTAATTGAATATACGGCTCAATTACACCAAATCAATTTTAAGTATTTATTAAGTAATGGCCCGATAACCACTCCCTGCGGGGTAATTTCCCTAGCGGCTTTCTGCACTGTAGATAATACAGTCTATGTCAATCTCAAGCAAGTTACTGGTATTAGCGATAATCCCCTATTTCCCCTTTACGCCGTCGCTCACGAGGCTGCTCACGCTGTTCAGTGGAATCGGGGTATCGGTGGCATCGATGAAGGTGGAATGAGCATCGGCATTGAATTACAGGCTGATTGTCTAGCGGGAGATACCCTTTCCTGGTTATTTACCGAAGCGAGAGGTTTATCCAAACAGGATTATATAATAGCAGGAAAACTTCTAGCGGAAGCGGCATCGGAAGTGGGGGATTTTGAAGCTCCTAATCGCTCCCACGGCACACCGCAACAGCGAGGTGATTCGGTCTTGCAAGGATTCTACGGGGAAAATCATGAAGCCTGTATGCGTTAACTAACACTCAAGGCTGTATTTCCCCTAGAATGCCTAAACAAGCCTAAAAAATTACTGTAAACCTAACCAAGATAGCAGACCTTGGCCAGTTAGATACTCAATCAACAGGGTGATCACAAAACCAATCATAGCAGCCCTACCGTTGAGGCGCTCGGCATAGTCATTAAAACCAAATTTGGGGTCTTCTAATTTGGGGGTTTGAGTCGGTTGTGGTTCAGTCATGATCTTTACAGTCCGTTTACATTTCTTTACTATTCTAGCGGAGTTAGAAGTTAGGTTGTAACTAATTTCTAACTCCCCCCTATTTGCCCTAATCCCGACCGTTAAGAGCGATTAAAAGGCGCAGAATAAAGATAAATAGGTTGATATAGGTCAAATACATCGATAAAGCAGCACTGAGATACTGTTCATCTCTGTAGGTACGGGGCAAGATGTAGAAGTCCACCACTGCCGAGCCAGCAAACAGGAAAACCCCGATGCCGGAAATAGCGATTTCTAACCAGGTGGGAGTAGCGCCACCAAAGACAGAGAAAATTAGCTGACCAATGAGAACAATAAAGAGAGCGAGAATACCGATGCTAACGGTTTGAGTCAGGGCTAAACCATCTTTTTCCGACAGATTCGAGCCGATATTCCGTCCCAAGACAAAAGCGATGCCGCAACCGAGGGCAGCAATTGCCACTCCTCGCAAACCAACACCGGAAGTACCTAGGGCCACATAGACGATTCCACTGAGAGTATAACCAGAAAGAAGGCTATAGAGAGTCAGGAGGGGCAGAGCAGTGCCTGTATTGCCGCTTTCCGCACTGTTACGCGCGACAAAAAATAAAATAATCTCGGCAATCAGAGCGACAAAGAAAGTCGGGAAGAAAATCTGGGGATAGGATTGGATCACACCTAAACCGCCATAGGTTCCCACCGCAGTTAAAATTAGACCGCCACCGAGATAGGGCAGGGCCTTGGGGATAACATTGGGGCCGATAAGTGCTTGGCTTTTAGCCTCGCGTAAAGCTTGACGAAAATTACTGGTATTACTCATGGTGACTAGGTTCGAGATACTTGTCTCAATCAATCTTGTTAAACAGAAACTGTTCTTGATTAGTTCGTCAAGAATGGCGAATCGGAGCGAAGAAAAAAAGGTAAATTTTTCCCCCGGCATCGATTCCCTCTTGATTGTAACGAAAAGACTAGGGATCGAGCTAAGTAGGTGGGTATTAAAAATTGTCAGATACCCCCCTTATTAAGGGTGGCAGGGGGGGATCGAACCGAAAATCTATTTTCTCCCCCCTTGACCGCTCAAGTTACCGTCAACAGAAGCCCAATTCAAGGCGATTATGTCCCATAAACTGGATATTTCCTGTTTTTATTAACTACAATCTTCAGAGTATCCCCTGACCTAAAGCCAAACCTGTCACCAACATTCCTAACACTAGAAAAGGCTGGGCGCTGGCTTGATATTTGACATCATTTTTGAGCGGATCCCGCAGAAAATACATATCTTGGAAAGTGATCTGAGGGATAATTAATAACAGTAAGATAGCGGCATAAAGATTCTGATGAATACTAATCAGATAGCCCGCAATTCCCGCTTGAAAAACATCGATCATAATCACACAAATCCAAGCTGCGGTGGTAATTCCAAACATAACTGGCAAGGATTTTAAGCCTAATTTTTCGTCACCTTCCACACTTTTAAAGTCGTTAACTACAGCAATGCCTAAACCCGCCAGACTATAGATGAGGGTTAGGATCATAATTGTCCCATTTAACTGACCAAAAAGGGCGTGACCTGCCCACCAAGGTAATGCTATATAACTAGCACCGAGGGCATAATTTCCTAGCCAACCATTTTGTTTTAATTTTAAGGGTGGCGCTGAATAAATATAGGCAATAAAAGAACCAAATAGGGTTAAACAGAGCATGATCGGGAAATCATGACCAGCCCAGCGATCGAGAAGATAAGATATTCCTAACCCACCTGCTAATAAAACCAAAATCTGGCCGACCACTTGCGGAATAGAAATCACCCCCGAAGGAATCGGACGGTAGGGTTCATTAATTGCATCGATTTCTCGATCGTAAAAATCATTTAAAGTTTGGGTATAACCAGTCATCAATGGACCGGAAAGTAACATACAGGTGGCCGCTTTTAAGACATCTTCTAAAGACCAAGTATAATTACCCGATGAAGCAGCCCCACAGACAACCCCCCAAATTAGGGGAATCCAAGTGATCGGCTTCATCAATTGTAAGCGGATTTTCCAGAGGGAGGTTTCTGCCGATGAGGCCCCTTTCATGCCCAATAATTGGCGAGTTTTTGCGCCTCGATTATCCTTGTTTTCTATCTCGCTGTTCGACATAATCCCTTAAAAAGAAATAATTAAGTAACCTTCTTGGAATTTTGCCCCTTTTACCGATCTTCCGGTCAGAGGCGCTGGTACATCAATATTACGCCGTTGATCCCCGGCTTCGATGGTTAATTCTGGACCCGATTGCGTCAGTTTTACCTGTTTTTTCTCGAATCCGGGTAAATAAACCTTGACCTGACCGGCTGCCGTATCGATTATTAACGGTTTGGGCGGCTGCACCGTGAGAAAATTGGGTAACTCGGCGATTAACTCCTGCCAATCTTCTCCTTGACGGTCGGGTAAAATCGCGGCCGGCAGCGGGGCAAAATCCTCCGTAGCACTCTGACAGCGATTAAAAATCACTCCCCCCACATTTAAACCGATTTGCTGCGCCCCACCCCAAAGATATTTGGCATCTGCGATCGCAATTGGATCATCATTGGTGACTAGATAGGCTAAAACTCGCCGAGGATTAGCTAAAGCGGAGCGCCCCTCATCTAGAATGTTATTGTCGCCCTTTTGCCCTAAACCGTCGGGATTAAAGGAGAAATTCAGCACAGCAGCGGCAATCGGTTGGAAAAAGGGAGAAAGGGTGCGACCGATCTCGGAATCACTAAAAACCTGCCGAAAACGCCGTGAATACCAGCTTCCCACCTCTGGAATCCCTAACATTCGCAGGCTGTTTATATCTCCGCTGCCGTCGTAGATGATGACATCGTAATTTCCGCTTTTATCCTGTTCCCGCAGGAAATTTAAGGCTAGAGCTTGATCCATTCCGGGTAAAATGCCCAACTCTTGACCATAAACATTTTTCAAGGTGGGAGAACGCAAATACTGCTTTTCCAATTCCTTGACTTCTTCCCAACTTTTTTCTAGTAAGTGGGTACTACTAAGCTGGATAACCGAGAGATTGGGGGCAATTTCGGTAATAGAGGAGCTAGGGGAGGCCTTGAGGAGTAATCCCCAAGCAGGGCTAGGATCCTGACCGATCAAGAGAACTTTTGACCCCAGACCAGCCATTTTCTTTGCCGAAGCGATCGCTATTGTACTGCAACCGCTGCCCCCCTTGCCCAAAAAGGTCAAAATTAAGGACATAATTAATTCCTAAGCGTTGTATTTAGATGAGTTTGAGTTCATCTTCAAAAAACCAAGTAGCGGTCTTATCATCGAACTGGACAACAGCACCAACACCGCTGCCATCGGTCATCTTAAAATTTTTGATGACACCCACTTTACCCAATTTACCCGCTACGTCCGAGTTAACGCGGTCTCTTAAGCGACAGACCTTGACTTTTTGCCCGATTTCCATTACTTCCACAGTTTTAATAAGACGATAATTCAATAAACCAATCCTAAGTTTAATATAAATTCGTGTAAGATAAACCCCCCAATGCTCTTCAGTTATTGCTCTTTCTCAGATCATCTGCACTTAGCGATCATGTGTACTGAAAATAGAACAAAATCAACCTCTTGCTTAGGATAGGCAAGACCCCCCCCGATGTCGGGGGGGTTGGGGGGGTGGGGGGCAATAGGCAAGAGGTAGTTAGATATGTGTAATTAATTGTGTCTAGCTACTCAAAAAAGGGGTTTTATTTGGTTTCTGGGGCAGGATTTTGCAGATTTTCTATTTGTTCCCTTTGCTTGCGTTTAAACTCCTCAGCCGCTTCGTTGATATTATTGAGGGTATCTTCCTGAAATTCCGATCCGTCCCGGCTACGGCGAAAATTACTATTATGAATCAGGTCTAGAGGATTAAAACCACCGAGACTATCCCTGCCATCGGAACTACGTTCATTTTTTTGATAATCCGGCTGACTGGGGTTCAAGCTTTGAGCTAACACTTGCGGATTAAAATCAGCCCCGACTAATAAAATAGTAGCTAGGAATAAAGACGATTTGATCAACATTTTTTGAGTATTCATAATCTAACTAACTCCTCAGAAAATTATCTTGTTTTTGGTGGTGAGAAAGTTACAGGTTAGGGGTGTGGGGTGTGGGGTGTGGGAAGAATAAAAAATAATCTCCTGACTCCCGACTCCTGACTCCTGCCTCCTGACTCCTGATAACTGGTAACTGATTTAAGCAAAACGACGACGAAGTAAGGGCTGAATTGCTAAAAGGATTAGCAGATCAAAAGCTAAGAGCAAGCCTAAAACTGTCAAGAAATTGAGGTCAAGCCAAGGGGTTTGTAAGACTATGCTATCAAAAGACCAGTGCTGATTGAAATAAATATAACGGATCGGTTCGATCGCATAGGTGAGAGGGTTGAGACTAGCGATTACTTTTAACCAATCTGCCATAAAGTTTAAGGGCGCGAGGGCGGTACTGGCAAATAAAAGCGGTAAATTGGTGACGAAAATGACGGCGATTAATTCGATATGTCCGGGGAGAGCAAAGGTTAAACTGAGACTTAAGGCAGTCATACCCAAAACTATTAGGAACACAATCACAGCGATCGCACCTAATCCAGCTAAACTGGGCAATCCTGCTCCTAAAAAGGCACTAGCGGCCACGATCGAGGCGGTTTGGATGAAACTGAGGGCGATAATATAGATGGTAGAAGCGGCCACGATCGAGTAACGAGTGGTTAAAGGTGCTACCAAGAGACGGTTAAGAAAGCCAAATTCTCGATCGAACATTACCGGTAAACCGGCATTTAAGGCCCCAGAAAAAGCGGTAAAGACAATCACCCCGGGGGCGAGAAATTTAGCATAACTGAGATCGTTGCCGAATAGTCCCTGGGGGGCATTATAAAATAAAGCTCCAAATAAAATCAGCCACATAAAGGGCTGAATTACCCCCGCGATTAGGGTTGAAGGACGACGTTGTAATTGGATGAACAGACGTTTAGTCATGGCCAGAGTTTCTTGCAGAAATTCCCCTAGCACATTTCCCCCATCGTCCACCGTTGCTGCTCTAGTGGGATTGGGGGCTAAACTAGCTTTTAAGGAAGAAGGTGTGATGGTTTGGCTCATGAAATATTTACCTCTAATGCAGTCTTAACGAGTAATTTAGATAGTCAACAGTTTATCAGTGATCAGATGGCTCTCTTGGGGTTCCGGTGAGGGGCAAATCCTCTCGAAAAAAAGGCTTACACTCTACCACTATACAAGGGGCGTAAGCCCTGGGGGAAAAGAATGTAAAGATTTATTAAATTGTAGCTTTTGATACAACATGGGGGGGAGTGTGTATGCTCTGTAATGTTCTGTTTGCTTGTCATTGTTTTGGGTTGTGCGATCGCTTAACCCAAATCGAAATGTCAGGCGATCAAATCATCTACTATTAACCCTTTTCTTTTCATGAAAATAAAACAACTCGGCCTTGTCTCTGGAGTTGCCCTGGCGACTTTGGTAACGGCTGGTGCAGCACAAGCTGCTTTGGTGGTCGTACCTCCCGGCTTGAATCCGGGCGACCAGTTTCGCTTGGTGTTTGTCACTTCTGGCACACGGAATGCAACAAGCTCCAACATCAACGACTACAATACCTTTGTTACCAACCAGGTCACAGGAAGCGCTCTTGCTACGGAATTAACAAATGCAGGATTTAACCTGGGTACTATCACTTGGAAGGCGATCGGTTCTACTCCAACAGTCGCTGCTCGTGATAATACGGGTACTAATCCATCGAGTACGGGTGTTCCGATCTATCTCATAGATGGCAACCGAGTCGCCAATAATAATGCCGATCTCTGGGATGGCAGCATCCAAACCGCTATCAATCGCACTCAATCTGACACCGTTCTTAATGATCGTGTTTGGACGGGAACCAACAACTCGGGACTCCCTGAATTCAACTCTATTTTTACCCCGGGTGAATTTTCTTTGGGAGGGGCTAATCCATTTAGTTCCCTAACCAATGGTCAGTCAAATTCAACTTCATTGTGGGTTAACGACAACATAACCTTTGGTATAAACAGCCCTCTTCCTCTGTATGGCATCTCCTCCGTGCTGACAGTGCCGACTCCAGCAGTCAGCGTCCCCGAACCCTCTAGCCTTCTTGGTCTTATCACCCTGGGCGGCTTAATGCTAGGGGGTGCTGTTAGCAAAGCGAGAAAATAATGTTACAAGGGAGAGGAGACGCAGGTTTCCTCTCTCTTTTTTTTGGGGGGGGTTTTGATACCTTGGAGAAGTCAGACCTTACACTTCATCGGGGTTTATTCCAAGCGCTCTGAGCCTTTCAGCCAGCCGGAGGGCTTTTTGTTCAGCCTCTTGTTTAGCCAAGCGTTCTTGATTGGCAATTTGCCGTTCTTGAGCAGCGATCGCCTCTGCGTTCATCGCTCTTTCCTCAGCCGTTAGATAGCGATTTCCCGACTGGTCATACCAGTATAACCATTCCCGATACCAAGCAATATGTTCTCCTTTTTCGTAACCCAGAGCCAAGCCAATTTCAGGCAACCAAACTCGATTATTCTCACTCTCTAGAAGTTGATATTTGCCTGAGATTAATTTATATACCTCTAATCTTTGTCGGTTTTTAAATCTTCCCCTTCTGCCACTGAAAGGATTGTAGATTACATAATACAGAATCCCCAGGCTTTGATAATTTAGAAATTTTTCCTCATACTCACTATTATACTTCTCGGAAATTACCTCTAAAAACCAAATCGGCAATATATACTTTTCTCCCCACAAAACATAGCTTAACCGACCTCTTTCTCCTGTATCGTGGTTGACTCCAACTGCTAAGAAACCATCGGGGACAAAAGCTGGTTCGTCTGGATTATAATAAACAGCCATATCTACCCCAAAATACCAATCATCTCGACCAGACCAAATTAAGGCTAATAAATTTAGCAGCAGATTGGGAAGATCATTCTGTAACTGATTGTCCACTGGAGTTTCATCGGAAGAGGGCAATTCTTCGGCGCTGGGAAGAGGGCGATTTTTGTTATAGGTGAGGTTAACCATAGCTCCTGCAAGCGTGGTGTTTGATTACTGCCAATTCTAACGGAGAATCTTGTGCCTTGCTTTTTGCCTCATCTCCACAAGCAATTTAAATGCGCGGGCATAGCTTATCCAAAAAGGTTTTTAGATTTATTCAGCCAGCCCTATTTTAATGATCGCTGCCGTTTTCCTGTACCGATCCTAACTGTTGACGCACATCATCGATCGCTAGATTTAACTGGGCAATTTTATCTTCTAAACTGCGGCGGGCCATTTCCATGCCTTCCTCTGGAGTCAAGCGCCCATTGCGGATCTCCTCTAAAAAAGACTGATTATCCCCATCTCCTAAACCGCGACGGCTGCGATTAGCCAACACTGTCCCCAAAACACCGCCCACTAAACCACCGACAATCGCACCGGCTAAAAAACCGCCCGCAAACCCATCTCGCTGACTCATAATCCCTTTTTCTCCTAATAGGTTCCAAAAGCTCGATCGCCGGCATCGCCCAATCCCGGCACGATGTAACCGCGGCTATTTAATCCTTCATCGATAATAGCCGTATAGATGTTCAAGCTGGGATAATTTTGACTCAATTTCTGTAAAGCCGGCGGGGCAGCCACCACGGAAATCAGGCGAATCAGGGCAGGATCAACGCCTCTGCTGGTAATTTCTGCCATTGCCGTTGAAATTGATCCCCCCGTGGCTAACATCGGTTCAAGAATTAAGACTCTTGTGGCCGGATCAAAACTGGCCGGTAATTTATTTAAATAACAACTCGCCTCTAGGGTTTCCTCATTTCTGGCTAAACCGAGGTGATAGGTACTAGCTAGGGGTAAAAGGCTTTGGGCCCCTTCCAACAGGGCTAATCCTGCCCTTAAAATCGGGACTACGGCGATCGGTACGCTAGGATCGATAAAAGTAGCCGGACATTCCGCTAGAGGGGTTTTAACGCTAGTTTCCAGGGTCGGCAACCATTGCCGCGCCGCTTCGTAGGTTAACCAGCGGCCTAGTTCCGTCATCGCTGTTTTAAACAGTACCGAGGGGGTATTTTGATCGCGTGCGATCGCTAACCAATGCTTAACCAGAGGATGTTCGGGAACATAGACGCGCAGTTGTAAAACCATGAAAACACTAGAACTCGATCGAGGGCTAAACTTTATCTTAAGCCAAAAAGCCATCAGTCATCAGTGAGCAGTGAGCAGTAATCAGCTTTTTTCTCCCATCCCCTATCCCCTATCCCCCATCCCCCCAAAACTAGGTTAAAATAAAAGCAAGTCAGAAGCTTTCGAGCGACTTCTGACTTGGCTAATTTTAACGACGACGGGTTCTTTGTCGTCTCCGGGCTACTGCTTTACGCTTTCTCTTTTCTTGAGGGGTTTCAAAAAATTGATGCTTTTTGATATCCGCATAAATTCCCGCTTTCGCTACCTGTCGCTTAAAACGACGCAGGGCTGATTCGATCGCCTCGTTCTGACCAACTACCACTTGGGTCATTAACCTAATTCACCTCCTGTAATTGCTCTCTGCCTAAAAAATGCCAGCTTCTCATTATAGCACAATCTAGGGTAAAAAGCGATCCAAGGCAGCCTTTAATTCTTCAATTTCTGTCTCGATACTACCTTCCTGGGCAGCCCGGGCAATACATTCGCTCAGATGTTCGTCGAGAATAATTCTGGCAACACGATCAATCGCCCCGCGAATAGCGGCAATTTGCATCAAAACTTCGGGACAGGGACGATTTTCCGATACCATCGTCTTGATGCCGCGAATATGTCCTTCGATCCGCGAGAGACGGTTAATAATTTGCTTCAGGGAAGCTTCGCTATGGACGTGGGGAGTCCCTTTTGACTCGTGGTCATGGCCCGTCTCGTCGTGGTTGTGAAGGGGGTCGAAAGGGGTAATTTGATTAGTCAAGGGCTTACCGTCAATTCAGTTATACTCTCTAGTGTGCCACAGTTGCGAACCCCAGTCCCTAGTATGGTTTTGTCCGGTTTAAATTTCCCTTCAGGGGTCTTCGGTTTGCCAATCGGGGCAATTTTCCTCTTGATTCCAACCGGAGGGATGAAATCCACAAATTAGACGCTGACGGGTTTCTCGACTCTGACCGTAGGATTGACCGTGGTAGTGACGACAACCGATGCAGGTTTGGGGACGGGAGGAAGGCACTTGATTAAAACCAAGTTGCGATCGCAAAATTTGACACCGCGATTGATAATTGTGCCAGTTTTTGTAAATCTCTCTTTGTCGGATAAAATTGGCCGTATTCATTAGACTTCTTGCATAATTAATTTTTGAGAGTTCAAAAATGGGAAAAATAGGCATGAAGTTGCATAAAATCTGTAAATAGACCATTTAATTGACTATTATTCATTCTTAATTCTCCTGACTACTGTTTAAAGTTCGATTAGGAGTGAGAGATTGAAGCTGGTGATGGGATTTGAACCCGCGACCGGCTGATTACAAATCAGCTGCTCTACCACTGAGCTACACCAGCATTTTCGACCAACCCATTGTAACACAAATAGGGCTTGCTGAAAAAGTTTTTCTTGGCGGGCAGGGTGTGGGGAGAAGGGAGCGGGGAGAAACAATCCATAACTTGGGAGTTAATCGCACTATTAAAAACGGATTTGGTATTATGCGCGGACGTTCAATGGGTCAAAAGGGATGACCAATAATCAGTTATCAGTGACCATTGACCGTTTAATAAGAGCCAGATTAATCCCCCTATTCCCAAAAGAATAGTCAAAACATACAACTGTGATTGACCAGAAACATTATACTTTAAGGCACTGCCGCTAAAAATCGTCGCTAAACTGACTAAATTAACCAGACCATCAATAATATAACGATCGAGCCAAGCGGTAATTTTTGATAGGCTGCCCACCGCTAAAACCACGGTAAACTGATAGATGCGATCGAGATAGAAGTCATAAGCGAACAAATCTTGCAAGAATCGCAGGATTAACCCAGTTGGTCTGGCCCAAGCTCGTCTTAACTCTACCGTTAACCCGATAACTAGGCCAATTACCCCAGAGGCCATCAATAAGGGAAAACCCCAGACAATAGTAAAACTCTGGTTATTAACGAGAGGATTGGTGAAAGATAGCCAAAAATCCCAACGTAGGGGAATAATCGGGGCTAATAAAACGATTAAAATCAATGATACCATGGGCAAAGCCATCGGCCAAGCCACTTCCGGGGTGCGATGGGTTTTACTTTGGGTTTGTCCCAAAAAGACTAAACGAAAGACCCTGGTGAGATTGATGATGCTAAGACAATTAACAAAGATTAAAACCGCTAATAACCACCAAGGAATCGCCCATTCACCACTTAACCACCGTTTTAACGTCCAAAACATCCCCAGGGGCATTAAAACCGTCATCCCCGCAGAACCGGCTAAAAAAGCCGTGGTTGTAGCCGGCATTCTTGCCCAAATTCCCCCCATTTCCGTGATATTTTGGTTACTGGTGGTGAGAATTAATGCCCCTGCGCTCATAAACAATAAGGCTTTTGCGATCGCATGGGAGAATAAAATTAGTAAAGCGATATCCACATGACCTAATCCCACCGCAATAAACACCAAACCGAGATAGGCACTGGTGGAGTGGCATAAAACCCGTTTAATATCAATTTGGGACAAGGCCATCAAAGAAGTCCCAATTGCCGTCATTGTCCCCAACACTATTAAAACATTGGCAGCGATCGGAGATAGGGTAAACACCGGCTGCAGCTTAATTAAAACATAGGCCCCGGCTGAAACCACGATCGAATTCCGCATGATTCCGGCTGGATTTGGTCCCTCCATCGCCTCATCTAGCCACAAATTCAGGGGAAATTGGGCGCATTTACCCGTTGGACCAGCAATAAGGGCTAATCCTAACAAAGTCGCCGTCAGAGGTGGCACAGGGTTATTTACTGCCCAATTTTCTAACTGAGAAAAACTCAATCCTTCTCCGTAACTGGACAGAGCCACCAAACCCATCAATAAAATAATATCGCCGACGCGCTTGGTTAAAAAGGCATCTCGGGCCGCAGTTACGACCAAAGGTTGAGCATACCAAAAACCGACGAGGAGATAGGTAGAGACCGTTAACATCTCTAGGAAAGCGTAACTGAATAGTAGGGAGTCACTCAGGGCAATTCCCCCTAAAGCTGCCTCAAAAAAGCCCATTAAGCCATAAAATCTCGCCAAAGACCAATCCTTTTCCATGTAGCCAAGGGCATATATTTGGGCCAGGAGACTGATTAAGGTAATCACTTCCAGCGTCCCCAAACTGACGGGAGAAAGTTCGATCGAAAGGGATAAACTAAGATCGGCCACTTTTACCCATTCAAAAGTCAGTTTAATCGTCTCTCGATGCCAAATTTGATTAAAAGCGATCGATCCGTGTATTAACCCTAAGACGGTCATCAATAGGTTAATATAAGCGGCCGGCCGCGGACCGGTGCGACTAATAATGCCTAAAGACCAAGGTAGGGTTAAAATCGAACCAATTAAGCCATAAATGGGAATTAACCAGCAAGTGTAAAGGAATAAATCTTTCATTCAGGGGGTTATCAGTTATCAGTTATCAGTTATCAGTTATCAGTGATCAGGTTTAAGTTTTAAGTTTTCAATTTTCATTGACACTCCCATCGCTAAAAGCGAGGGATTCTTGGTTCACTGAGTTTCCTTAATCTGGCAGGACGTATCCAACCAAACCAGAGGGAATCTCTCCCCAAGCGCATTAGTTTCGGTATGCCCTACCGTACTTAGTCCCTTTTTGAGAATGTTGATAGCGGCGTTAATATCTCTATCTTCTACATAGCCACAATGGGGACAAATATGGGTTCTCGTAGATAGAGATTTAGGGACTTTTTGACCACA
>SFBL01000148.1 GCA_007095785.1 Microcystis aeruginosa Ma_SC_T_19800800_S464 | reverse complement strand
TTAATCTGGAGTTGATTCCCCATAATCGAGAATGCAGTATTATCTGTATCTCCTGTTCCTGCGACTAAGCTATAGATAAAGCTATTACCAGTATCGGGGTCTGTGCTAGAAAATGTTCCAATCACTGTATTGGGAGCAACATTTTCATTTACTGTGGTCGCACTTAATGCTAAATCTGTGGGAGCTTGATTACTAGGAGTTTCATTATTAGTATCGGTAATGATTCCCACAACTGCGTCAGTCGTACCTACTGTATAACCTGTCCCAGAAGCGAGGGATAAAGCGACGGTTTCATCGGGTTCAACAGTAGTATCAGTAGTGGGGTCAATTGTTACAGTCGCAGTCGCTGAATTAGCAGCAAAACTAACTGTTCCGGTTGTACTTGTGAAACTTGCTGCACCAGTTTGACTGTAATCTGTGTCAAAAGTAGCTGTCCCCTCAACTGTATAATTGACCGTTAAAGCATCAGTTGTTACTCCAGTGCGAGTGAAGGTGTAAACGAGATTAGTTGTCCCATCTTCAGTAACACTTTCAGGAGAGATAGTAAGAGTAATAATGGGAAGAGTGACACTGATATCATCACCATCATCATTAGTAATTGTTCCTAATCCTTCATTATCTGTAATCAGTGCATTGCTAGGATTAGAAAGGTTAATCAAGAAAGTCTCATCGGGTTCAATTGCAGTATCACCATTGACGGAAATAATAATATCTTGGCTGATTTGTCCAGGGGTAAAGGTGAGAGTCCCTGTTTTAGCTATATAGTCGCTTCCTGCTGTTGCTGTGTTATCAGCAGTGGCATAATTTACGGTAATTGTTTGGGTACTTGTGGTTGACAATGTAACTTTAAATATCAGGTTATTTGTTCCTGAATTGTTTTCTTTAATTGTCGGATTTGAGATAGTCAAGAATGGTTTATCCCAGTCGGCTGCTGTCCAGGTTGTTGTTGCTTGCCAAGTTTGGGGTGTCCATTCATCAATACTTTTCCAAGCATCTGCTGACCATTTAGTTGTGGCTTGCCAAGCGTCATCTCCCCAGTTAGGTATGGCATCCCAAAAGTTATCAATTGTCTGTGATGCTGTAGCTGTTGTTGCTATTTGATAGCTATTTGTGTCGAGAAAAGATGATGCAAGCGTTTGCGGTGAATTGATTTGATTTGCAGTTGATGGAGATAAACCAAGTTTCTTGTCAGACTGTCCAATAATCGCATCCCACGCATCTGAAGTCCAAGATTTAGCTGCGTTGTAAGCAGATGTTACTGCATCGGATCTCGTTCCAAGACCATCAATGGCACTTCCAATTGCTTTTCGATTCAGTTCAACGGTTCCACGAAAAGTTAAAGCAGCACCCAGAATTGGACTTATCGCAGCAACGGCTACTTGAAGAACCCAATAATCAGCATCAGGCAAATATGTAAACCAGTAACTACTTAAATCAGTGGTATTTCCGTTGGTAACTTTCCGAGTTAAATCTGTCGGCTTTGACAAATTAGTTCTTGTAATAGTTTGATTTAAGACGGGAACTGAATGTTTTTCAAAAGTAATTGCAGATGTTAGTTTTGAATATTTGTCTAAGTTCCAGAGTCCATTTAGGTATGTTGAACCTGCAATGCTAACCAAATCAGCCGAAGTTATGTAATGAGTGACACCTAAGTTATTAGTAGCGTTGAAATTAATGCCGGGTTGTTGAGAAATACCCGGACTATTGAAAGTAACAATCTTTCCGAGTTGTCCTGTATAACTACCCCCTACCCACTGACTTAATGCACCGCCTAAACTATGTCCTGTAATATTAGGTTTTAGAGTCAATCCGCTTACGGGATTAGATACTTCTGAAAGCCATTGATTGACTGCGGCTTTATTGTTAGTAAATTGATTATAGCCAACTCCTTCGGTTTCAGTATCACTTAATAAATCTTTACCAGATGAGAATTCAGTACCCCGAATGGCTAAAACAGGAGGTTTAGCGAGGTCATAAATTGTGCCATCAGTGAAGGTATAGGATTGATTCGCGCTGGTGAGTTGGTTGATTAGATTCTGTCCAGCAGTATAGGCGGCGGTATTGTTACCGCCTGAAGTGTTGGCAATATCTTGCAGTAAGTTATTGCTATTGGATGTAAATTCATTAGCATTAAGGGGATTGGCTAAAACCAGAAAGAATTTTTCATCAGAAGTTAAACCAAAAGCATCAAATCCTGTGGTAGAATCTTTGAAAACTTTATTGATACGATAGCCTTCGTAACCCAGGTCACTATAGTCATAAATCTTATCTACTTCTTTGCCTTTGTCCGTATCTGTCCAATCACGATAAGCGGTGTCTCTAGCAAAAATCTCAAAGGTTTGGTCAGTAGGAGGCGCACTTCCCAAAACGGTAATTTCTATTTGTTTACTGGTTTGTCCTGGGAAAAAGGAGAGGGTTTGTTTGACAACATTGTTAAAATCTTTTAATTGGTTAGGGTCTATTGAATTAGCACTTCCATCAAGGGTATAGTAATCAACGGTTATGGGTTTATCATAGGTTGAGGATAGTTTAACCTCGAAAATAACCTTCCCTGCGGGAGCATCAAACCACGCATTACTGACTGATATCGTTGGTTTAGGTGGAGAATCAGGTGTGGGTGGGAGTGCGGTAAAAGTCCCACTGTCATATATATTTGGATATTTTGGGTCTATTGGATTTGTTATTTTTTGATAATAATCAATCCAGGTGAATTCGTTCGCAACTGAACGTCCATCTGAATCTATATACCAAACTTGGTTCGCAGTATTTCCACTAATAATACTATTTGAACTCCATGTACCACCAGTAACAATACCACCACCTAAGTAGGCATTATTGTTAGTAATAATGTTATTCGTTAATGTTAATGTTCCCCAGTTGTAAATTCCCCCTCCATAAGTAGCCGTATTACCAGATATTGTACTGTCAGTTAATGTTAATGTTCCCCCGTTGGAAATTCCCCCTCCACCTCCATAAATATAAGTAGCCGTATTACCTGTTATTGTACTGTTCGTTAATGTTAATGTTCCATTGAGGTAGTTGTAAATTCCCCCTCCCTGTCCACTTAGATTTCCAAATCCTCTTATAGCCGTATTACCAGATGCCGTATTACCGGATATTGTACTGTCAGTTAATGTTAATGTTCCCCGGTTGTAAATTCCCCCTCCAGAATAAGTAGCCGTATTACCAGATATTGCACTGTCGGTTATTGTTAATGTTCCATAGTTGTAAATTCCCCCTCCAAAATTAGCCGTATTACCAGATATTGTACTGTTGGTTAATGTTAATGTTCCCCCGTGAGAGTTTAAAATTCCCCCTCCAAACGAATCAGCCGTATTACCAGATATTGTACTGTCGGTTATTGTTAATGTTCCGCTTCCCGAGTTGTCAATTCCCCCTCCATAACCAGCCGTATTACCAGATACTGTACTGTTGTTTATTGTTAATGTTCCCCAGTTGTCAATTCCCCCTCCAGAACGAGTAGCCGTATTACCAGATATTGTACTGTTGGTTAATGTTAATGTTCCATCGTTGTAAATTCCCCCTCCAGAACGAGTAGCCGTATTACCAGATATTGTACTGTCGGTTATTGTTAATGTTCCATAGTTGTAAATTCCCCCTCCATGAGTAGCCGTATTACCAGATATTGTACTGTCGGTTAATGTTAATGTTCCCCTGTAGTCGTTGTAAATTCCCCTTCCTGCTTTGTTGCTGATATAGAGATTATTTAATATAACTCCAAGTTGACTAGAGTTACGTATAATAGAATTATAATCATTCTGCCCAGAGATAGGACTAGCATTATTAACAATAGAGGCAAGTGCTGTGCCATCAGCTTCAATGGTAATCGTACCATTCGTATTCAAACTGCGATCGCCTGTTGTCGTATTATTAACATAAGTCAATTCATAAGTCGTTCCTGATTTCAGCTTAATAATATAGGGAGTATTAGGACTTTTATTAGCAATTGCAACAGCATCCCGCAAAGATAAACCACTCCCAATAGTGGCACTACCATCATTCTCATCTATAGTAGTATTGACGATTAAAGTAATTGGTGCTGTTTGTTCAACTCCTATAAATTGTCCCCCTAAATTAATAACAATACGATCATCTTCTGATTGAATATAAGCCAACTCAGCCTCAGTTAAATTAACCCCTCTCACCAGATGAGAAAATAATTCTCCCTCATCCCCCACCGTATCCACCCTATTAATTTGAGCATCCACATAATGCCCAATTTCTTCTAAAATCACCGCAACCAAAGCATCTAAACTAGCAGAAGCAAAAAAACTTTCAGATAGATATATCTTATTGGTGCTAATCCCATAAGCGCCATTTGCACTACCTAAAACACTGCTGTTGACAACCTCAATCTCAGGAAGTTGACTAAAATTTCGACTTTGCCACTGCTGTCGTAATTCTGTTGCCTTAACCACATCATAACTTGTGCCAAAAGCAGTTTCTAAATTCGCCCAAAACCCATCAGATTGAGCAAAATCGAACAAAACATCGTAAATAGGAGGAATAATCGGCAAAAGAGTAGAAGTCATGACAGTAACTGTAAAGGTTTATTGCTAACAGTTTTAGCTCAACAATCCCCAATTTTTCAAGGGTGCTATAACAAAAATTAACATTTATTACAAGAAAACGGGTTTCTCAAAGAAACCCGGTTTCTAAATAGGTTCTCGAAGAAACCCGTTTTCTCAAGAAGAAACCCGTTTTCTAGATGTTGATTTTTGCCAAAGACTGCTTAAATTCTGCGAGGGAATTAGCGGTAGCTGCTAATTTTAGTAGCTCTTCTAAGATAGTAGGGTTAGTCATTTTGCCGATTATCTCTTCAATTTCTGAATAAATCTCTCCAAACCGCACGGTTAAAACTGTTTTTATGGCATCGCGGCTTTTTTCTAACGCGCCAATTTCCTTACCGATTTCCTTACCAATTTCCTTACCGATTTCCCTACCGCGTTCTATTCCTCGTAACTCCCCAATTTCCTCACCAATTTTCCTTCCTCGTAACTCCATATTACTCATTAAAGGCATGGTTCTTTCCTCCTCAAATTGTTTAATTTTACTCTCTAAACTTTCCTGTAATTTAGTTGATAGAGTCATCATTGTGTCGATGATTTCAAATAATTTAATTATTTGTTCCCTGACAGGGGGACAAGCAAGCTGAAAAGCTTATGTAGCATGGAATACAGATACAGAGTCAAAAAAAAGATAAGTCATATATAGTAAATATAACCTAGATAACGAAAATGATAAGTGAA
>SFBL01000147.1 GCA_007095785.1 Microcystis aeruginosa Ma_SC_T_19800800_S464 | reverse complement strand
TGATAACTGATAACTGATAACTGATAACTGATAATGGACGGCTCCAAACGACTTTTAAATCACCGATTTTTGCTAAAGTAACGTGGTGTTGATTAACGGTAAAGCCATTGTCGGTAAATATTACTGATTGTTTAGATTTACGTTTTTTAAACTTGGGAGGTTTTACTTTCTTTCCCTTCCTTTTTCCCTTACAAGATGCAAAAAAGTTAGAGTAAGCAGTCTCTAAGTCTCTCAAAGACTGTTGTAAAGGAATAGAAGAAACCTCAGTTAACCACTGTTTTTCTTTTGTTTTTTTAATCTGAGTTAGTCTTTTAGACAACTCTATATATTTTGGCTTTTTCTCTCCTTGTTGATAGAGTTCTTGGCAGTAAGCTAAGGTATTGTTCCAGACAACACGCACGCACCCGAACAATTGAGACAAAAGCCTCTTTTGTTGGTTTGTTGGGTAAAGGCGGTATTGATACCTTGCTTTCATTGAGTTAAAATGTGTGTCTCTGCATTCTATTTTAACTAGGTCTGCCAATTAATTTCAAGTCGGTTAGTAATCAGTGATCAGTAATCAGTGATCAGTAAACAGTAAAAAGACAGTCCCGATGCAACAAGTTACACCGTCAAGGATGAAAGTAGTACCTACTTCCCACTTCCCACTTCCCACTTTCAAGTCAGTAGGAAAATTCTATTTAATACTGCACACTTAAAAACTCACATCTGATAACTGATAACTTACCCACTGATAACTGATAACTGATAACTGATAACTGATAACTGAGAGTTGCGCCCTTGGCAGTTCTCAGATGCTCTATTCGGGATCAAGAAAAGCCGTCGTAGAACGACGGCTTTAAGCTACAATGGAAAAAGCGATAACCAAGCTAAAAGAGAAATCACCGTCCGTAAACGGACGGCGAGGATGTCAACAGATGCTCTATTAGGGATCGAGAAAAGCCGTCGTTCTACGACGGGGTTTTAAACCCAAATTTTCGATAAATTCTACTGGGAAACCCAAAAAATGCGTCTTTGATTAGGATCCCGTCGGGGACTTTGTTCCCCCATGACTTGCCGCGCTTGACTAGGATCGAAGCTGCGAGTAAATTGACCGCGCAATTGATTGACCCGTTCCTCCTTTTCTTGGGCTGCCAAACGCAGTTCTTCCAGTTTTGCCTCTTGCATCTGTTGGTAGGGTAGCAAACGAGCGATCGCAAAAACCGCCGTGATGGAAAGAGCGCTATAGGCAATAATTCGCAGCCAAATCTCGATAACTTGCCATTTTTGGGATTTATTGCCACTTTTTGGCTTTTTTTGTGTTTTTTTGTCGGTTTGGTTTCGTGTTCGTGCGGTCATAGATTTATGAGTACAAGTAAAATCGGTCAGAAAGGTGGATAATTACTTTCAATTTACACCCAATCACTGATAACCGATAACCGAAAAAACCCCAATCGGTCTATCCTATAGCTAGGTCAGACGGGATCAGGGTTTATTGAAAGCGACTTTACTTATAAAGTTCCGTCGCTAGACGAAAAGCCAAAATCCCGGGGATTAAAGCAATTACCAGAGCGACTAGAACTTGAGTATCAGAAAGCATTGCTGATTATCTCCTCATAAAGATATTCATCCAATACTTTCCGACATCATCGGGGTTCTCTGCATCATTTCGTTACAAGACTTCATATCTCCCCCCCGATGACGGTTATCTCTCCTAGAAAAGAAAGTTGTAAAAGCGTTAAGCTGAAGTATTGCCATGATTACATTTATTTTTACCTGCGGCCTCAATGTTAGACTCGCTCCTTGATTCATCTCTAACCCTTAGTCTAAAAACCCCGTTAATTCTGTTGGTTCTCATTGCCCTAGAAGCGGTATTATCAGCAGATAACGCCATTGCTCTCGCTTCCATAGCACAGGGATTAGGAGATCATCAGCGTCAACGTCAGGCCTTGAATATAGGCTTAGTTTTCGCCTATATTCTCCGTATGGTCTTGATTCTTACCGCCACCTGGGTGGTTAAATATTGGCAGTTTGAACTTTTGGGAGCAGTATATTTGCTCTGGTTAGTCTTTAATTACTTTGCCTCCCCTGAAGACAAGGATCACACCCATCATAGTCTCCAGTTTCAGTCTCTCTGGCAAGCTATCCCCCTAATTGCCGTTACTGATTTAGCTTTTTCCCTCGATAGTGTCACCACCTCCATCGCCGTGGCCGATGATACTTGGTTGATCCTGCTTGGTGGTACGATCGGAGTAGTTACCCTGCGCTTTATGGCGGGTTTATTTATTCGCTGGTTAGAGGAATACACCCACCTAGAAGATGCTGGTTTTGTCACCGTCGGTTTGGTGGGTTTAAGATTGTTGTTGCGGGTGATTAGTCCCGATTTTGTGCCGCCAGAATGGATTATGATCAGTTTGATTGCTATCCTCTTTGCTTGGGGTTTCTCAAAACGCAACGATCGAGAACCAATAGAGAGTGATACCATCCAATCTGATAAATTGCCTTGACAATCCCCACTCCCCACTTCTCAACCGCTCACTAATTACCGACCACTGAAAAGAAAATCCCTAGAAGATCATGTCATCTTTACCGACTCCATCTGCTGATACCTTAGAAAATTCTACTCGATCGCCCTCTTGGAAAATTAAACTTCTCTACGATGGAGAATGTCCCCTCTGCTTGCGCGAGGTCAATTTTCTGCAAAAACGGGATGCTGGGAGAGGATTAGTTGCTTTTGTCGATATTGCCGCCGAAAACTATAATCCAGAGGAAAATGGCGGTATTTCCTTCGCGGCAGCCATGGGACGAATCCACGCCGTACTAGCTGATGGTACTATACTCCAAAATGTGGAAGTGTTTCGCCAAGTCTATGATATTTTGGGCATTGGTTGGATTTATGCCGCTACCAAATGGCCGGTTATTGGATTTCTAGTGGATATTATCTATGAAATTTGGGCTTCTTGGCGATTAACCTTAACCGGAAGACCGAATTTAAAAACAATCTTAGCAGAACGTCAAAAACGGCAGGAATGCAACTCATCAAATCGTTGTTCTCAGTCAGTTAAAATCTCCTAAAAAAATAGGGAGTATTTAGGGTTTGCGGCAAAAAGTTTTTCGGTGGTGGTAGGGTGTGGGGTGTGGCCCCCCAACCCCCCCGACATCGGGGGGGTGTGGGGTTTTACCCATTTTCAGGGGGTCAATTACCTAATTTTCAGGGAAAAAGTGCCTAAATTTCCCCCCCGAACAATCCAATGGCTGGCACTTTTTGATTTCAAAAAAGCCTAAAAATATTATCCAACAAGGTTTTTAGATTTATTCAGCAAACCCTACTTAGTATGGTTTGATCGGGTGACATAAATCGACTAAATCCTTTAAATCCTTATCTGGCAAGAGTTCTATTGATTAGTTCGTTCTAGATCAAAAACAATTGACAAAGATCGCAGCAATATCTTTCTCTATGGGGGTTTCAACCTTTATAACCCCGTCCATTGCCTAACACAAACCACCGCTTGAAAAGCGTAAGGAGTATATCAAAAATCAGGATACACCTAAAATTTAGTTGGCAATTTTTCGGACATCGAGTCCTCAAATTGCCGCCCCCTGCACCTTCCCCACCGGTGCGTTGCTGAGGGTGGGGACTGACGCAGGTTCGTTCAACTCGACATGATATTAGACAATCGGCTGAAAGAAGTTTTCTGCGACAAAATTGCCAACAGCTAACCCCATTTCAAAAGAATCAATACAAGCTTCCCGGACGTGAACCCCGCCATAGATACGGCTGAGGGCATCTTCCATTCCTGCGTCATAGAAGCTATCGAAATTACGAACGACACCTGGAAGTTCTTGGGAGACAGCACTAAACACATAGTTTTCACCAAAATAGTTGGTCATCACTCCAGCAAATGCTCCCCCCATGGCGGAATGCCCTGACATATAATCCGGGAAAGATGGCGAATTAACCCCCATTAATTCTGACAGCAAGGGTTTCCAATTGGGATCGCCCACCGTAGAAGCTATCTCGTCATTAGCCGCAAATCCCCCAGCAATTACGTCATCAGGGCGAGGTTGGAGTTCAGTGTATTTCTCTTTCCAAGCGACGATTACCGCATCTGCCAGCGCGGTATTTAAGGCGGCAAATAGGCTGGCATCTTCTTGCAAGGTATTGCCCTCGCGGACGGCAATTTCTTGAGCAATTTGGTTTAATTGACCGTAGGGACGGAAGGTATCAGCCCGGTCATAGGACCAGAAAACAGCCATTTCTGTCTGGTCTTCTGTGCGTAAAGTGGTAGTGAGAGCAGTGTCTTCCAAGCCGCCGTAGAGCCGGACTTCTTCAATTTCTTGGGCATACAATGTAGGATTTGTGTCGGGACGGCCATCAAGAGTTACATCAAGTTGATTTTCCGAGACAAACTGGTCAATGTCCCCAATTGCCCAAGTATCTACCCCCCCCCAGTTCGCACCAACTGCTACCCCAGCAGTGGGGCCCGAGGTTTCTGGTCGCCAAACGTAGTCTCCCGGTGGCGGAGTGAAAGGTGTATTGTTGTTGGAACCATCATTAGCGCGTAAATTGATGCTTTGATTGCCTACTAAAATGCCAAAATTAAAACCCCTGCTTTCAGCGGTGGCACTGTCCTGAATCTCCGCCAGAGAATTGGTTACTTGCTGTAAGAACAAACTACTTTGTCCAGATAATTGAGTAGAAAGAACTCGATAAGCAGCACCAACTACCGCCATCCCCAACGAGGTATTTGCTGGTGCGTTCACATTTACAGCGTAGGAGGGATATAAAGTGTTGAAGGCATTGACCGTATCATAGACGGCAGTAGAAACCAGCGCCATTAAGCGAGAACCTACGGTCGGTGCGACTCCCCGCCCTGCTTTTCCCTCGGCTTGAACTGCATTTAAGGCGATCGCATTCCAGTCGATGACGGCATTAGTATTCTGCCCCGATACTAATTTACTGGTGACATTATTGTTTTCCAGCTGTTCGGCAATTTGGTTATTGGCATCAACTTGAGCGATGAGAAAGTAAGCCCCCGGAGCGATGACTGAAGTATTGTTGTTATACGTTAAGTCTAAGGTAACTGACTGCCCGGCGTTGAGGTTCAAGTTTGTGGTGACACTGGTGAGCAAAGCATCGTTACTGTCAATCTCACCGTCAGTGGAAATGTACAGGTTGACAGTACTGGGACCACTGGCGATCGCCTGTCCTTGATTGGTGACAATTACCTGTGCAGTTCCCTGAGCGCCGAAGTCAACCGTATTTGGCAAATTAATCGTGCCAAAACTGCCCACTAAATCTGGTAGTGAGACAGTTGAGGCAAGACTTAGGGTAGAACTTGAGGTAGGACTTGAGGTAGGACTTGAGGTAGGACTTGAGGTAAGACTTGAGGTAGAACTTGAATTGTTGTTATTGCCGCTCGTGCCACTGTTTGCTATGTCGTCAACTTTTGTTGGCATCTTTTTTGCCTCAGTATCAAGTCCAATTGCACCCAAAAAATCAACTTTGTCCAAAAGCTCATTCAATTCTTTTCGGGAGAGACGATTTAAATCTTTGCCCTTGAGAATATCTTTTAACAACCCATCAATCGGACTGGTTGCGGTAGTACTATTTGGTATTTGCTCGTTCTCAGTTACTTTCTTCTGATCATCGCTGGTGTTTTCTTGCGATGACTCACAGGTAGTTACAATAGTGGTTGATTCCATAGATAGGCAATAGGTTGAAAAAGATTAAAGGTATTCAGTAGATAAAGCATTGAAGCTTAAGTTGTTGTTGCGCTTCAGCACCAAACCGATGTCACCGTCAGTAGAAATTTACAGGTTCACAGTACAAGTAGATCTGGCGATCGCCTGTCCTTGATGGGCGACAATTACCTCTGCATTTCCCTGATCTGTTTGAAAACGGTGACAAAAGCAGGAATCATAGGGGCAATTCAAACTTGAGTTTCGCGACCACCTTGGTGATCTGCATCACACACTCTAAATCATGCAATCGATAAAGTCAATCCTTTTCTACGTCTTTAGGCATAGATTTTTATCTATGGATGAAACTAGAGTCATTTCAGATAATTCTGATACAACCTAGATCGATGAAAACCTTATGAACCGAAATTACTCACATCTTCATATACTTTTATATATTTTTACATTCCCCAAGATGTTTTGACGAAAAACCTTCATTGTAGAAACTACTATTGAGAACATTTTCAATCATTGATTTTTTCTGAGAAAAAAATTACAATTCTTCAGCTTGATAAAAATCAATCATTATAGCTATAGTCCCTACTGGCAATGGGTTTTAAGCAATATATTAGTAAAAATTATCAATGGAATATTAAGAAGTGCGGAAAGTGGGTTATGAACTGCAGCATTTATATTCTTAATCTTAATTGAAATGACTATAATCTGTCTGGTTGATTCCTGTCGGTTCTTCGTTACGGCGATCACCTGTACTTTTGAAAATGGTGACAAAACCAGAATCATAGGTGCAATTCAAACTTGAGTTTTGCGACCACATGAGTGATCTGCATCACACACTTTAAATCCTGCAATCGATAAAGTCAATCATTTTCTACGTCTTTAGTCATAGATTTTTATCTATGGATTAAAGTCTAGTCATTCTAGTCATTCTAGTCATTTCAGATAAGTCTGATATACTCTAGACCGATGAAACCCTGTCTAAGATTTGATGGCAATTCGGACATCCAGTGGTTTCATTTAAAAGATTGAATTTTATAAAAATTGTGTCATCATTTTTTTGATAATTGACCACTGTTACATTTGCTAAATCAAAAAGTTGATCAAAATTCATACACATAAACTACCTCCTATCTTGTATTAGTATTACACTATCCTCTGACAGAACCTATAAGTGGGTGGGTGGAATTAAATATAAGATGAACGTAGGTTAGGTTGAAGCATGAAACCCAACGCTTGCAGGGTTTACGCTACCGCCAACTCATCCTACAAATAATTGTGCCTCCCTACTTAGGAGCCGAATTTCTACCAGTTTACTCGCCATGATTATCCTCATAATTACCACCTTGTGATGGTAATATTCTGCTTGTAAAATCAATAATAGTTTATTTTTTGCCAGTTTTTTACTGCCGTCAATTATCCCTTGAAGATAGCTAATTGCTAAGGCAAAAAATGCGAGGTAAATACTTTCTTTGACGATAAAAATACCTAAACCGATCAGCACACAGAGAACTAAAGTACTTCCCTGGCTGGTAACCTACATTCCGCACTTCAGTTTGCAACATAAAAAGTTACAAACAAGGGAAAAGACTAGCTGAATATTTATACTCAGAAATTCCTCGACCAAAACGTGAGCTAATGGAAAAAGTATTAATTATCGAAAAAACACAAGAAATGTCCGCTTCAGAAGAAATACAGGTGGTGATTCGGTAGTAGTGATGGAGGCTTAATCCTTTGCTTTGCTGTGCATTGTAGTCATAGATAAAATACCAAAGGGTTCCCCAACGTGATTCTCCATTTTTTTAGAGAAAGATAAACTCTCTCTCACCAGCCGAGAAATCTTTTGTCGAAAGGTATTATTTAATCTTTCAATATGATTAGTTTGACCAGTTTATTTCCCGACCGGTCGATGACGTTTACTGGGAATTACTGTCTTATAGGACTCCCAAAAGTCTGTGTAAGTAACAGCGCATTGTCGGTAAACACCTGGTCGGCCTGTCCCAAATTTTTTTGGCTGATTGACGACTCCTATCTCCGCGCATAGCAGCCAATAATTTCCCTTGTTTTTCTATCAATTAACCGCCAAATATAAACCTTTATCGTCTTAGAAAAAACAAAAGACCACATCTCATCACATTCTATAACCAATTTACCTTTTGGTTTGTCCGAAACCTTTACTTGACAGGAGATAAAGGGTAAGCGCATCTTAACAATCCTTGACAAAATGAACTTTATATGAGTTGCTTACCCACGATTCAGGCATATTTGAGGAGAATTTGCCATCTCAATTGTTAAGCAAAAATCGACCAAATGGGTCGATTTTGTAACTATTCTGATTGACTGGTATCACTTGAAATGCCCACACAGCAA
>SFBL01000146.1 GCA_007095785.1 Microcystis aeruginosa Ma_SC_T_19800800_S464 | reverse complement strand
TTCTTTCGGTGTAACATATTTCATTTTGCCACAAAATCTAGTCAAGCAACTCTATAGTAGTAGATAAAGATAGATTTGGCTATGTTTTATGAGAATTTGGGGTACTAGCAACTACCTCTAGAGCAAGGATGACAAGGATAAAAAGTAACGTGATGTAATATTCGAGATTGCGCCCCAACGATATATCTCGAAAAGCTTTTTTGATGAACCTAATCACAAACGTTACACTCCTCAAGTCCTCACTCTAATAGACGAAATTTAAGCACTGCCCTAACCGATAGATAAATCTGCCTAACTTACCTTTGGCCATTCTCTTTTGGCTCTTCCGTTGTGGGAATCTCGATAATCGGATGGTTGAGAGCAATCATCAAATGGTCTCCCTCTTGGCTAATACTGCTCGGACTGCTCGCCATTTGGGAGAGAGGATCATTGCGTCCCGAGACGAAGTAGGAGCCAACAGCGATCGCCATAGCCGTTAAAATTGCGCCACCATAAACATAATATTGGCGACGACGCTGACCATCGACTTTTCTGAACACCTGTTCTGCCAATCGGTCGCTGGCCATAGTAGCCGGTACGCGAATCTGCCTTAAATTAGTTTGTAATCCCAAGAGCTGCCGATAGAGTTTTTTAGCGGCAGCATCATGGTCTAACCAATGCTGAACTAGCTTTCTTTCCTCTACCGTTACTTCGTTATCAATATAGGCGCTAATTAAATCGAAACGATGACCTTCCTCGTTATCCTCATCTAAAAACAAAATATCCTCGGTTGCGGAGTCGGAATCGCTGTCATCGTGACGTAACAAAGACTTGATCCATTGAACGTCTTCGGGTTGATAATTATTCATGGTTGACCTCGACCGGAAGCGATCGGTATGCAATCACTTTTCACCAGCACGGAGCTAGTTAAATTTAACGACTCCTCACCTCGGCCGTTAGTGCCGAATCACCACAATATTCTTTAGCCTTCCGTAAAATAGGGCTGTAAAACAGATTGTAATTTAGCGCGAGCGCGAGCAATGCGGGATTTAACAGTTCCTAAAGAAACTCCCGTCATCTCGGCAATTTCTTCGTAGGCCATACCTTCAATTTCTCGGAGAATAATAGTTGTCCGAAAAGCTTCTGGTAAATCAGCGATCGCCGCCTGTAATTGATCGTAGAATTCGTGGGTGGTGAGATGTTCATCGGGACTGGGGTAATCGGACTCGATATCCCAATCGATTTCGCCATCTTCCACGCGCCGGGGAGCATCAAGGGAAATGGGATGATTAACCCGCTTACGTTTCCGCAATTCGTCGTAAAAAAGATTAGTAGCAATGCGACTTAACCAACCGCGAAACTTGAGGGGTTCATGGAGACGGTTAATATTGCGATAGACGCGAATCCAGACCTCTTGAGCCAAATCAGCGCGATCTTGCCAATCGGGAGCCAAATGATAGAGTAATTTATCAACATGAGCCTGATAGCGCCGCAGCAGTTCCCCAAAGGCTGCCCGATCTGGCTGACACCCTTCCTGACAGCGTGCAATTAGATCGTAGTTGGAGAGTTTGTCAGGGGACACGGGGTTTTGAGACTTTTTGGCCTCAAGTGACCAAGATGCTGGAATCGATTGACTCATGGAATTTCCTCAAGGATATAAACTCCTCACTCAGAGCTTGAGGACGGGAGAAGTCAGTAAAGGTTCCCGAAAATAAATAATTTTTTTCCCATGTTTTGATTCTAACCGATCGGGGCATTCATCTGGGGGAGCAAGTGGGGTGTCGGGTGTCGGGTGTATTTTCAGTGAACAGTGAACAGCAATCAGTGCAATGAAAACTCACATCTGATAACTGATAACTGATTCAAGGCTGTCTCCTGTCTCCTGACGGCTCTTAAGTTAGGTTTTTTCCTTAGCCAGAATAAAGACGCTGCCTTCGCTGCCGCGGCCGATGCGGAGATCTTCATCGAGATAGGTAATATCGAGCCAACCTTTTTGTTCGCGATTATTGAAAGAAAAATCGAGGGGAGGAAATTTTTTGCCACTTTCGATCGCGTCGATAAATTCTTGGGCAGAATGATAATTGAGAAAACGTTGCAGACCGAGGATCGAGCGCTCAAATTTGACCATGACCCGACGCTCGGAGGTGGGTTCAAAGGTAGCGGCGACGATCACTGCTCCTTCTAGCCAAGGTACGCTAGTAATTTCAGCAATATTATAGAGTTTGGCCTTGTTCAGGTCGATATATTGATAAATTTGCCCCAATTGAAAAAAAGGTAGGCGATCTAGTCCCAGAATGTCGCGGCTGCTGGTGAATAGTAAACGCCAATTGCCCCCTAATAGTTGTTTAACTTCGAGGGGATGGGGATGGGGATTGTGATCCTCCAATTGTTCGATCGCCGCTAAAATCCGCACGCGGTCGCTTTCCGTGGCCAGGAGTCCGCGATTTCTACCAGCGATCAATTCCAGTAATTTCGCTTTGGCATCCATAGAATCTCCCTTATTTTATAAAGTACCTCGACCCGCCAGGCACTCGATCGAGGTTTTTGGTAGTCCCAAGAGGCCCACCCACGCCGATGATTTTAGGGGTTCAACGGAGTTTTCACCTCAGTGAGCGGCATTTTTAACTGTTGACTTAATTATTTTAACACAGATTAAATGCCTAGGTTTTAAAACTTTTTCATAACCGTAATTAAGTGATCGAAATAGGGAGCAATTGCGGTTTTTTCTGAGTCACTAAAATGATCTAAGCTGTATTATTTTAAGGTCTCTAACCCCGAAATCATCGCCCCTAATGGCACTGTATAGTATCAAACTCCCTATCACTGAGATAGGGAGTTTGATCATCCGCTTGTTGCCAAATAGCGATCGCTGCTTGCTGATAGGGCCAATCAGCGAAACTGATGATTCTCGCTTTTGGGATTAATTGCTGGGCGCGCTCACTCAAAGGCATCGATCGCTCTCCGTTGGGTCAGATTAGACAGTTAAGATCACTTTTAGCATAAATGATCGGAAAATTAGCGATAACTAAAGATTTTTTGCAATCTGCTTGGGAGGATCGCTTACAATAAACAAAAGCTAAGTCATTATATTTTGATCATCATGTCAGTTTTAATAGCGATCGGTGTACTTGCCCTATTAATTGTCGTTCACGAATTAGGTCATTTTGCCGCTGCTCGTTGGCAATCTATCCATGTTAATCGCTTTTCCATCGGTTTTGGTCCAGCTTTAGCTAAATATCAAGGTAAAGAAACAGAATACGCCCTCCGCGCCATTCCTTTAGGGGGTTACGTTGGTTTTCCCGATGACGATCCCGATAGTCAAATTCCCAATAACGATCCTGATTTATTACGCAATCGTCCTGTTTTCGATCGAGCTATCGTCATTAGTGCCGGGGTAATTGCTAATTTAATTTTTGCCTATTTTTTGCTTGTTACCCAAGTCGCTACGGTGGGTTTTCCCCAAATTAACTATCAAGAAGGGGTAATTATTCCAGAGGTTTTCACCTCGGAAAATTCCGTCGCTAAACAAGCGGGAATACAAGCGGGGGATATCGTTCTCGCTATCAATGATCAGCCCCTTGGTGCTTCTCAAAATGCCCTTATTGACTTCCGTGACATTATTCAATCTTCCCCCAATCAACCCCTAAAATTAACCATCAAACGCCCGACAGAAACTCTCGATTTAACTGTTACTCCTGAATTGGGAAGTGATGGTCAGGGTAAAATTGGTGTTAGATTGGCTCCTAACGGTGAAGAAACTCGCCTGAAAGCCGATAGTTTTAGTCAAGCTTTTAGCTTAGGTGCGGGTGAATTTCAACGATTAACCCTATTAACCGTGCAAGGTTTTGGGCAGTTAGTTAGTAACTTTAAAGACAGTGTTCAACAGGTAGCAGGACCGGTTAAAATTGTCGAATACGGAGCCGCAATCGCTCGTAATGATGCGGGTAATCTTTTTCAATTTGCCGCCCTAATTAGTATTAATTTAGCGGTGATTAATATTCTGCCTTTACCTGCTCTTGATGGTGGTCAGTTGGTATTTTTATTAATCGAGGCTTTGGTAGGTAAACCTCTCCCAACTAAACTGCAAGATAACATCATGCAAACAGGTCTAGTTTTACTCTTAGGATTAGGAGTTTTCTTAATCGTGCGCGACACGGCTAACCTAGCAGTTTTTCAGGATTTATTCCAGTGATGGTCCCTCGAAAAAAAACTGAAGTTCAACTGCGCGCCCTAGATATTTTAAGCAACTTAAAGCAATTATATCCAGAGGCAACCTGTAGCTTAAATTATCAAACTCCCGTGCAGTTATTGGTGGCAGTTATTCTCTCGGCACAATGCACTGATGAGCGGGTAAATAAGGTGACTCCTGCTTTATTTGCTCGTTTTCCCGATGCCAAATCCTTAGCTTTTGCCGAGCGAGAGGAGTTAGAAACCCTGATTCGTTCCACGGGATTCTATCGCAATAAAGCTAAAAATATTCAGGGTGCTTGTCAAAAAATCCTCAAGGATTTTCAGGGGGAAGTACCCAAGACAATGGCGGAATTATTAACTTTACCCGGGGTAGCTAGAAAAACCGCTAATGTGGTACTTGCTCACGCTTACGGGATTATTGAGGGGGTGACAGTAGATACCCACGTTAAGCGCTTAAGTAATCGTTTGGGTTTAACTACTAATAACGATCCGGTGAAAATTGAACGGGATTTAATGGCTTTACTACCTCAACCGGATTGGGAAACTTTTTCTATTAGTATTATTTACCACGGCCGGGCAGTTTGTAAAGCGAGAAATCCCGCTTGTTTTTCCTGTCAATTAGCCTCTCTTTGTCCTGCAGCAAACAGTAAACAGTAAACTGATAACTCACACCTGATAAGTAGGGAGGCACAATTATTTGTAGGATGGGTTAGCGGTAGCGTAACATAATCGGGCGTTGGGTTTCATGCTTCAACCCAACCTACGTTCGTCTTATATTTAATTCCACCCACCTACTTAACTGGTAACTGAATCACTGATAACTGATAACTGATAACTGATGTGGAGGGCTATAATGGAAAAAAATAACTCATCCATCAATCTTATGAGTCAAGGATCACGGCAAGAAATAAAAACCCAAGCAATAATCCTCGCTACCTTTGTGGCGATTTTTTGGCTGTTAGAGATTTTAGATCAATTTGTTTTTCGGGGCAGTTTAGACTATTTCGGGATTATGCCCCATCAAGTCATCGGATTGCGGGGTATTCTTTTCGCACCTTTCCTACACGGGGACTTTCCCCATCTTATTGCTAATACGGTTCCTTTCCTGATTCTCGGTTGGTTGGTGATGTTACAGGAAACCAGTGACTTTTTTATTGTGACTGGGTTAACTATGCTGGTGGGGGGGTTAGGAGTCTGGTTATTTGCTGCTCCCGGATCCATCCATATCGGAGCAAGTATCTTGATTTTTGGCTATTTAGGTTTTTTATTACTGCGGGGCTATTTCCAGAGAAATATTCCTTCTATACTCTTGTCAATTCTAGTCTTTTTACTCTACGGTGGCACAATTTGGGGCGTTTTGCCTTCCCGTCCGGGGATTTCTTGGCAAGGACATTTATTTGGTTTCCTAGGCGGGGTTTTAGCCGCCAAATTAATCGCCACCGAAAAGAAACATTATTCCTAAATGGGGGAACCTTCTATCTCGCTACATACTTCGTAAAAATCGGTGACAGGCGGTTTCACAAACAGGGGAGCCATGGATTTCAGCAATAATTCATGGGCTTCGCTTTTATTTGCCTCCATATCATCGATTTTATCCCAGATGATTACGGCAATTCCTTCGTCGGTTCCGGGTTTTTGCAACAGAAAAGCTCCCTGGAATCCCGTAGAATAGGTGGAAACGGCCTTTTCGTAGAGTTTTTGGGCCTCGGAAAAACACCCCGGTTTAAATTCACCAATAGCCACATAGGCATATTTATGTTTGAGAAAATCGAGAAATTCTGGCATGGCAATGAGGGGAAATGGAATAAATCTTTCTTTCTACTCCTATTAAAACTTAGATCGATCGCTCCCCCCGCCCCATCCACATATTTTTTTAACTAAGCTTGCCCCAATTGTCTCTTTTTTTGTTAGCTTATATGTAGTCGTTATGAGTTTGTATAAGTTCTATGATCAAAATCGTTGGTATTAATGGCAGTTTACGCCCTGGATCCTATAGTGCGATGGCGTTAGAAGTTGCTATCAGTCGAGTAGCGGCGTTAGGAGTAGAAACGGAGATAATTGACCTGAGAAAACTCTCTTTACCCTTCTGTAACGGGGGAGATGACTATTCTGACTATCCCGATGTGGCCAAAATGCAGCAAACGGTTAAATCGGCAGCGGGATTAATTTTGGCGACACCGGAATATCATGGCAGTGTCAGTGGTGTGATGAAGAATGCCCTAGATTTAATGAGTTTTGAGGAGTTATCGGGAAAGGTTGCTGGATTAATCAGTGTTTTAGGCGGTCAATCCAATAGTAACGCCCTCAATGATTTAAGAATCATTCTCCGTTGGGTTCATGCTTGGGTAATTCCCGAACAAATTAGCTTAGGACAAGCGTGGAAAGTCTTCAACGAAGAAGGAAAAATCCTTGACGAGAAGCTTTCCCAACGTTTTGACGCTTTTGCTGCAAGTTTAGTCGATAATACCCGTAAACTCAACGAGATCTAGTAATATCAATGGTGATTTTACCGGTGAAATTGGGAATTGGGGCGGCGGGTTTCGATAATTGTACTCTTACCTGTCGCACGCCCTCGAGTTGTAGGATATCCTCAGCGATAACCGTGGCCAATTTTTCCACTAGGGCAAATTTGCCGGTTTCAATCTGGTGTTTGACAATTTTGATCGCCTGTCGATAATCTAGGGTATCTTCAATTGCGTCACTTTTGCCAGCAATGCTGATATCAACTTCTAGGGATAAATCCACCTCAAACCATTGACCTAAAACCTGTTCTTCGGCCAGATATCCTGTGTAACCGTAGGCACGAATTCCTGTAACGTGAATAGTATCCATAGATAGTTAAGTTAAAAAACTGGCAGCGTTTCCCACTAAAGATAAAGTGTAACCTAATTTGGTATGGAGAACCGGCTCCCGAAAACGAAAACTTCCTACCCGACCAGATAAGATAACTGCTATAAATTATAGATTACACGGCTCTTACCTGTTCGGTGTAATCTTTGGGGCGTAGTTGACGGAAACCTTGAAAAGCTAATTGTCTCAAGTTCAGAGGTAAATAGGAAAGCAGTAAACCTAGTCTGGCCCGTCGGGATTTTCCTGACAATTGCGAGGCTTTTTCTATTAAAACTCGCCCAGCTTCGGTTTCTCCCTTTTCAATTAATTTTATTCCCAAACATTCCTCTAAAAAAGCCATCCTTTTCACTCTTTCCTCTTCTAACTTTACATCATTAAAGTGATAACTTTCTGTACAAAACAAGTTTGCTTGCAAAAAGTGAACCGCTTGTTTTAAGCTAGTTTGACCCCCATGAAAACGATATTCCATTAATAATTCCGGCAGAAAATAAGCTTGTTTTCCCGCTAAAGCTAAACGCACTAATAAATCAAAATCTTCACAACCATCCGCTTGAGGGCGCATATAATCCACATCGGCCAAAGATTGATAACGAAAAAGAGTCGAACCCACCTGTAAACTTTTATAGAAAAAAGTTTGTCTTTCTAAATCAGGAATAATCCCTTGTTGTAATCTATCTTTGCCCCATTTTGCTGAATTTTTTTTTGTTGCTGATACAACTCTTTGTCCAAATTTATCAATAATCCAGTGATCGGTACAGACAAAATCAACGTTTTTTTCTTGATCTAAAATAGGGACAGTTTTCGCTAAAAATTCAGGAGTTAGTCCATCGTCATCATCGAATTTAATAAAATATTCTCCCCGAGCAGCCGTAAAACCTGATCGCATATTTAAACTTCTGCCCATATTTTGGGGATGACGCAGATAAATTATTCTCGAATCCTCAAATGCTGCCACCACTTCTGGGGTTCGATCAGAAGAACCGTCATCACAGACAATTAACTCAAAATCTTCATAAGTCTGCCGCAAGACACTATTAATCGAATAGGTGAGATAATCGGCGCGGTTATAGGTGGGAATACAAACAGTTACTTTCGGCATAATATTTCAGTAATCAGTAATCAGTGATCAGTGATCAGTTATCAGTAATCAGTAATCAGTTATCAGTAATCAGCTTGTTACTTGAGAAAGGCAATTAATTGGCCATTTTTCTAGTTATCATCACTATTATCTAGCTGACGGCTGACGGCTGACGGCTGACGGCTGACGGCTTTAAAAGTATTTTTACATTTTTGCAAAGGAATGTTAAGTTTTAGAGTATTGAATGAGTAACCTTGATAGCCATGGCTCCTAAGATAGCAGGGATTATCTGTACCCACAACCGCGATCACTACCTAGAAGGAGCGATCGATAGTCTTTTGGCGCAAACCTGCCCAGATTGTGAGATTTTAGTGGTTGATAACGCATCTACCGATAAAACCCGTCAAGTGGCCGAGTCTCGTCTGGGAGATGGGCGGCTAAAATACGTTTACGAACCTATTTTAGGGCTATCTACCGCCAGAAATCGCGGGGCGAAGGAAACTAGAGCGCCGATTTTAGCTTATTTGGATGACGATGCGATCGCAAGTCCTCAATGGTTGCAAATTATGTTAAATGCTTACGAAAATAACGAAAAACTGGCAGTAGCGGGGGGAAAAGTCACCTTAATTTGGCCGCAAGGCTACAGTCAACCCAATTGGTTATCCGATGAGTTAGCAGCGGGTTTAGGGGCTTTCGATTTGGGCGACAATGTGTTATACATTAGCCAAGCGGATTTAACTCCGCGAGGGGTTAATTACTCAATTCGGCGGGATTTCTGGGAGAAAATTGGCGGTTTTGACCCTAATTTAGGAAGAATTGGCAAAAAACTCCTCTCTAACGAGGAATTATACACTACGGAACTGGCACTCGCCCAGGGATGGCAAGTGGGCTATTTTCCCGAGGCATTGGTGGAACACAATGTTGCCCCAGAAAGAATCAATCGTCAATGGTTTATGCGTCGCAGTTGGTGGCAAGGCATCAGCGAACACTACCGGGAAGAAGTGGCAGGAAGAACGGGATTGGCTCAATTTAGGCGAGGAGGTGAGCGTTTTGTGAGAGGATTGGTTAAATCTGTCAAATTTATCAATGATCCTGCTACAAGCTTTGATAATCTTCTCTATGCCTACGGACAAATCGGTTATTTAAGCGAAGCCGCCAAAGCGATGTTAAACCCTCAAAAGTAAATTATTGTAAATAAATGGGTAAAAAAGCGTTAATTTGTGGTATATCGGGGCAGGACGGAGCCTACCTAGCCGAATTACTGTTAAAAGCCGGCTATACAGTTTCTGGCACCTCCCGGGATGCCCAAATGTCCTCTTTTAGTAACCTGAAGCGTTTGGGAATCAAGGAACAGGTAAAACTAGAATCGATGGCACTGAATGACTTTCGCAGTGTCCTACAGGTCTTAATTAAAATTCAGCCCGATGAGATCTATAATTTGGCTGGACAAAGTTCTGTGGGTTTATCTTTTGAGCAGCCGGTGGAAACCTTAGAAAGTATTGCCACGGGAACCTTAAATCTTTTAGAAGCAATTCGATTTACTGGAGCAAAAATTAAATTATATAATGCTGGATCGAGTGAATGTTTCGGGGATATTGGCGATAATTCTGCCGATGAAAATACCCCTTTTCGTCCTCGCAGTCCCTACGCTGTGGCCAAATCGGCGGCTTTTTGGGAAGTGGCTAATTATCGAGAAGCCTACGGAATTTTTGCCTGTTCAGGCATACTTTTCAATCATGAATCTCCCCTGCGTCCCGAGCGCTTTGTTACCCAAAAAATTATCGCTGCCGTAGCTAGAATTGACCAGGGAAGTCCCGAAACTTTGCACTTAGGAAATATGGATATTCAAAGGGATTGGGGTTGGGCGCCGGAGTACGTTGAAGCGATGTATTTAATGCTGCAACAGGAGCAACCCGATGATTACGTCATTGCCACGGGAGAAAGTTCAAAACTAGAGGATTTTGTCGCCACAGCTTTTGCTACTGTTGGCTTAAATTGGCAAGATCATGTAATCTCAGATCGAAGTTTATTAAGACCAACAGATTTAGCTATTAGTCGCGGTAATCCAGGCAAAGCTAAGGAAAAATTAGGTTGGCAAGCACGATACAAAATGACCGATATTGTCCGCATGATGGTAGAAAATCGTTTAGAGAAATAGCTATGAATATCATAATGATTAGTTCCGCCTTTCCCTATCCCCCAACCAGAGGAGGAACTCAAGTTAGAACCTTCAATCTTTTAAAACACCTGAGTAAGAATCATGAAGTCACGATCATGACTCGACCAAATTCGGATGTTAGTAGGACTGATATTGAAGCTTTGGAAAGATTTGTTAAGGAGGTAAAGATATTTCCCTATTCCAATTCTCCCAACCCTAGTATTTTAGGCAAAATAAATCGTTTTTATGATTTTATAATGGAAGGTACTCCTCCCAACGTTCGACATATATATAGTGCTGATATTCAATTTTGGCTTGATCATGCCATTGATAGTCAAAAATTTGATGTTATTACTTGTGAGCATAGCGTTAATGAGATCTTTGTCCGACCCCATTGGCAAAAAAAGCTTAAAACTATAGTAAATATACATAGTTCAGCCTACAGAACCTGCAAGAATCAATTAGAAATAGGAGTCAGTCCTCATCCTATTCGAGATACATTGTATCTGCCACTTCTCGAACGTTATGAACGGAGATTTTGTCAGAAATTCAACACTATAGTTGTCACCACTTCAGAAGACAAGGAACAGATGGAAGAGTTGAACATTGATCGCCCTGTTGTTGCAATTCCCAACGGCGTTGACTTGGAAATGTTCCCCTATCGAGAAACCGATCCCAGTGGTTATCAAATCATTATGACGGGAGGCCTAGATTACGGTTCTAATATAGACGCA
Source organism: Microcystis aeruginosa Ma_SC_T_19800800_S464 (assembly GCA_007095785.1). Taxonomy (GTDB): domain Bacteria; phylum Cyanobacteriota; class Cyanobacteriia; order Cyanobacteriales; family Microcystaceae; genus Microcystis; species Microcystis aeruginosa_E. The sequence continues at coordinate 38,615 of SFBL01000146.1, read as the reverse complement.
GTACGCTTTTTCAGTTTAGAAGTTTTCCCTATTTTACAACAAAAATATCCTGAGGTTACTCTGATGATCGTTGGCTCCAATCCTGCTCCATCGGTCATAGAATTGACAAAAAATTCTCAAATCACTGTCACAGGTCGAGTTCCATCTATGGCCGAGTATCTTCATCATGCTACTATTTGTGTTGTGGCAATGCGTTCGGGTTTTGGTATTAAAAATAAAACCCTAGAATCTATGGCTGCGGGGGTGCCTGTGGTGGCCAGCGATAGAGGTTTAGAAGGATTAACAGTGGAGGGAAATAATGTTCCTTTAGCGGCTTTAAGGGCTAATAATATTGAGGAATATTGTACGGCGATTAGTCGTCTTTTTGAATCGGCAGAGTTGCGAGAAGAATTATCTAGAAATGCTCGCAAATTAATCGAAGATAATTATACTTGGCCGCAAGTAGCTGCCAAGTACGAACAAGTTTTGACTGCTGATATTTGTTAGGTAATTTATCTATTTTTTTTGTCAATTAATATGCTATCAAATCAAATACCAGTAAAAATATCTGTTGTTGTTCCTCTCTATAACGAGGAAGAAAATATCGCTGCTCTCTTTAGGCGACTTTTAGCGGTTTTAGAGGCACTAAATACCAGTTACGAGATCGTTTGCGTCAATGATGGTAGTCGTGACAATACTCTCAAAAATCTCCTGGAATATCATCAACTTTATCCACAAATTAAAGTGGTTAATTTATCCCGTAATTTTGGTAAAGATATCGCCATGTCAGCAGGAATTGATTACAGTCAAGGAATGGCAGTTATTCCTATTGATGCTGATTTACAAGATCCCCCCGAATTAATTGCCGAAATGATCGAAAAATGGCACGAGGGTTATGATGTGGTTTATGCGTCCCGTCGGGTTAGAATTGGCGAAAGTTGGTTGAAACGTTTCACCGCAGAAGGTTTCTATCAAGTCATTAATAAATTAAGTCGGGTTCCTATTCCCCCTAATACGGGAGATTTTCGCTTAATCGATCGCCGAGTGGTAGAATCAATTAAAAAGATGCCCGAACGTCAAAGATTTATGAAAGGAATATTTGCTTGGGTGGGATATAAACAGACATCAATTTTATTCGATCGAGAACCCCGCTATCAAGGACAAACTAAATGGAATTACTGGAAATTATGGAATTTTGCCATCGATGGTATTACCTCTTTTAGTTTTTTACCTCTGAAGGTCTGGACCTATGTAGGATTTATCATTGCATTTATTAGTCTTGTTTATGCTAGTTTTTTAATGCTCAGGACTATTATTTTAGGAATCGATGTACCCGGATACGCTTCTCTGATGGTTGCTGTCTTATTTTTAGGAGGAATTCAATTACTGACTCTTGGTATTATTGGCGAATATATTGGCAGGGTTTATGAGGAAGTAAAGGGTAGACCACTTTATCTGGTTCGAGATTGTTATGGTTTTGAAAATAGGGAACAAGTTACTGATAAAATAACTTAAAATTAAGATACTGGCAAGAGGATAATTACATCTATGAATACCGAAGTTTTTCAGCAATTCTTTGCCTATTGTGTCGGTAGTTGGCAAACAGAAAGAACCTATCATTATCTAGCTGCTCAAGAAGTGGAACGTTCCCGTACTGAATTCTTCATTCAACCCCTCACTAGGGAGATTAAACAGAAAGTTCTCAGAGATAATCACTATGCTGATATTGCGGATTTAGAAACTATCCCCGGGTTTAATTTAGGTTTCTATACCATCTCGGAAAAAGGGGAAGAAGTGCGACAAAATCTTAATCTTTTATTTGTGGTTAAAGCAGAAAATAACGGTTATTTAGAAGGGGATTATCTCCGTGATCGCGCCTACGAAGAAGCAAGACCAATTATCTCCGCTTTTCGCTTTGATTCCACCACCAGAGAGTTATTAATGACCACCAATTATACTCGCAGTGTTTCCGTGGATTCAATTACTTTAATCAATCCAGACCTGCGAATTCGCAAAATTATTAACTATCAACGTCCCCAGGAGGGGGAACCCTTAGAAAAAGTTCTCTTGGTCGGTTTTGGGGTTGAGTGTAAAGTCAGTTAAAAAAAATATTTCTTTCCCCCCTTGATTCTCCAGTCAGGGGGAGATTTTATCATGGGGGAACGATAGGATTAAGGAGCAAAAATAATGCTCAAAATCGGTCAACTTTCCCTAGAAAGTGGGGTTTCAATTAAAACAATTCGTTATTACGAGGAATTAGGACTAATTCAGTCCCCTGAGAGGACAGAGGGACAATTTCGCCTATTTACTCCCGATACTGTCCATCGCTTGCTATTTGTCAAGAGATTACAATCTTTGGGTTTGAGTCTGCAAGAGATCCGCGAATGTTTAGTAATTCATGACCATGGAGAATTACCCTGTGGAGATATTCAGGAAAAATTAATTAAACATATTGCTGAGATCGATAAACAAGTGGAACAATTGCTTTTATTGCGTCAACAATTAACCGAAACCCTGCAAGGATGGACGGATACACCAGCAAAAGACGATCAATTTATTTGCCCTAATCTCAAGGTTTAACTATCATGAAAAAATTAATTTTATTGGTAACTGTAGCACTGATTTCTACTCCTGTCATTGCTCAACATTTACATCTTGATTCACATCAAACTCAGACTTTACAAGCAATTCCTGACAATATACCAGCTTGGATGTATAACAAGCAACGTAATCATATTTATCCCCAAAGGGGGGTTTATAACAATGCAATTTATAATGTCAGAGATTTAGCTTTAGACTTGAATGCGATCGCTGTTGGTCATGCCTTTGCCTACGAAGATATCGTAACAGGAAAAGCGAAAGATTTAGAAACTAAGACATACCAAAAAATTAATTGGGTTTTAAAAAATCCGCCTAAATTTATGCCCGACGAGGGCAATATTTCCCCAACTTTTGGCAGAAAATACGGCGTTTTAGAACAGGTCTTCGAGTGGGCGCATATTTTCCATGCTCAAACCGTTGATGTTTTAGCCAGCAGCAAATTAACTAATGATGAAAAAGAAGCAGAAATTGAAAAATTATATCAATTTTACTTGACAAAAGTTCCCTATGCTATTACGGGATTACCGATGAATATGGGTTATCTGGATTCCCAGCCCTATTCTAAAGCTTTTCGGCAGAAATATCCGAAAGTTAATGGCTTATTTTGGGGCTACCATTGGTTACAAGGAACAATGTATGACTTACTCTATGAAAAGACGCTAGAAGAACAAAAACAAGCTTATAAACAGGTAGGAAAACAATACCATAGTCAGGAATTGTATCGCACCGATCGAGCTTTTATGCCCATGTTTGCCGAACTTAGTCCTAGGTTTGCCCGACGTTTTCCCGAAATATCTAACACCTTTGATAACCTGCATATGTTGCACGATATGGTTAATGATATTCTGGCATCAGATTGGCTAACTCCTCAACAAAAAGACGAACAAATTACCCGCGCTATTTGGTTAGTAATGGCTGCTAATCATCAAGGAATGGCAGCAGGAAAAAATTATGGTGGTGAAGGACTACATGATCATCGTTTTGAGTCAGGAATTCCAGGGATGGGATTAATGCCAACAGATATTTCTCACGAAGGTCATAATCACGAAAATCCTGATAATTCTGAGAAAAAACCTGATAATTCTCAGGGACATGAGGGGGAAGATCACCAACACCATAACCACGAAAATTACTCTCCAGAAAACCCTCCTAATACGGAGAAAAAACCTGACGACAGCAATGATCAAGAGGAACTGAAAAAATGAGAATATTTTTATTAATTGCCGTGGGTTTAGTTGCCAGTTTAACTAATCCAGTTTTTGCCAACGATCATAATAATCTTGATTCTGGTCGTCCCCTTTCTTTTGATGATGCTGAAAGTATTGGTTTTGGGGAACAATCAATAGAATTTGGAGGAAATCTAGTCTTTCCTGAAAATAGTAATCTTGGGGGTGAGTTTGATATTGAATACCTCAACGGTATTATTCGCAATGGTCATATTATTATCGGCATCGATCCGCAGGTGGGAGGTCGAGTTAATAGTGATGATACGGATTTTGATGTGGGAAATTTATCTGTAGGTTTTTTCTATAATTTCAATCGTGAATACGATAATGTTCCCGCTTTTGCCATTCGTACCGATTTAGGATTACCGACGGGAAATAATGCTAGGGGATTAGATTTTCGTCTGCGGGGAATTGCCAGTAAAACTGTTGGTCAATTCGATCGCGTGCATCTTAATCTCGATTTAAACATAAACACTGACCCCGATAACGGCGATCGAGCTTTTTCACCGGCAGCAATTCTCGGTTACTCGCGACCGATTGGTTATCCGAAACGTTTTGATCGCACTTTTTTAGCAGAATTGGGCGTAATTACCGGCGATAATAGTAATGGTGGGGTTTTAATTCGCACTGGTATGGGAATTCGTCAGCAAATTAATCGCCAAGGTGGGATCGATTGGGGTATCGAGGGAGATATTGCCACTAATGGCCATGATCAAAGTCAATTAAAGCTAAAAATCGGTTATTCTTTCGGATTTTAGTATTTTTCCATAGCGTGCTATTAAAAGCTAAAATAGATGAAGTATTAGCTTAAATTTTGGTTTGACTGGGAGTACGAGGGGGTTTGGACGTCCACATCTTCTCATCCCTGAAAACAACAGGGATATCTGATCAGTTGTCCGCAGGTAGCGACTCCCTATTCTCAGCTTCGTACCTCATCATTAGGATAACTGCTAGAGAAAAAAGGCTGTAAATCTGTTGTCATTCCCTTTTAAGTCGCAAAAAAGCTCTTTAACCGTTGTCGCAGCCAAGAGACGGGATTTTTCAGGTCTTCCGAGTCTAAAAGCCCCATTTCTCGCAATTTCTGCTGACATTCGCGCAATTCCTCTTGACGTTGGGTGATTGCCTGAGTGAATTCCTCCGCTAGAGCCGGATAAGTAGTGATAAGATGCTGAAAACCCTGACGATCGAGCAAAAATAACAAGGTTTCCCCCACTGCTTGCATAGTGGTGGGATAGGGAACCTCTAATATTAACGGTAATTCCCCAAAATATTGACCTTTATTAAAAGTAAAAATTTTACGACTGATTTTATCGTTTTCATAAAAAGCATCCACTTGTCCCTGCAAAACAATACAGAAATAATTAGTTCTTTCTCCCTGTCTAATTAAAATATCCCCGTCCTGGAGATGTTTACGACAACCCATTTCAATTAATACACGCAATTGCAGATCGTTAAAATGTTTAAAGTAACTCACCTCCAATAACATTTCTTTTAACGATAGCGGTTTTGAAGGTTTAACTATCTCCCGATCCTGTTCCTTAACTGCCTCAAAACTGTCGGTATTATGCAACCATAACTCTCGCTGGGGAAAAGGAATCGTTATGCCCCGATGACGCAGATTATGCTCGATAATGAAGTGTAGGGAACTTCTCAGAAAAACGGCCTGTTCGACTTTTTCCACCCATACCCACAACTCAAAATTTAAAGCACTATCACCAAAACCGTTAAAAATCACCTTGGGAAGGGGATTAAAGGCAATTTCTCCCGACATATAGGCTGATTGCAGCAGAATTTCCATCACTATCAAAGGATCCGTACCGTAGGCAACTCCCACCGGTACAATGACTCGAATGCGCGAGTCGGTATAATGCCAATTCTGGACGCGATTGCTAGTTAGGATTGTGTTAGGAACAATTAACTCTGCACCATCAACAGTGCGAATGGTGGTGGAACGAATCGATATTTCCCGGATATAACCCTTTGTTTGCTCAAATTCAATAAAATCGCCCACTTTTAACTTGCGTTCCACCAACAAAGTTAAACCACTGCTGAGATTTTTGGTTAACTCCTGCAAACCGAAACCGATACCCACCCCCAAACCACCGGCTAAAACAGCGATCGAAGCGAGATTGAATCCAGTCAATTGTAGGGCGATAATATAACCAAAAGCCCCAAAAGCAAAACTAGCCAGAGTTGCGATCGCTTCTCGATTACCCTCATCAAAACCGATACTTTTCAGCAGACGATTTTTTAGTAAACTTTTAAAAGCGATCGTCAGACAGGTGACAAGGATAAACAATACAAGAGTACCAATAATCCAACCAAGAGTGATGGACACACCCCCAGCGCGCCAAAGGGGAGTGTAAAAAAAGGGCGTTAACCAAGCTGAGGGAGAGAAAGTCATCGCTAAAGTTTAGATTTGATAGGGATTACCCAAGCGATCCACAAAAACATTGTAATCTAAGGGTAAACGCCCTGGATTAAGCCGCGGTTCCGCCGCGTAACCGATGGGAACGACAACAGCGATCGCCAGATGGGGATGATCGGCAGCACCGATCACAGCTTTTACCTTGTCCTCAATCCAACCGTTAAGAAAACAACTAGATAAACCGAGACTTTCGGCGGCTAAAACCAGATGAGTAGCGGCGATCATAGCATCTTTAATCGCGTATTCCCGGGTTTTTTCGCCCAAATCCTTTTGAAATCCCGGGATAGCCTGTTGAAAATATTTTACCGTGCCTTCGTTCCAAGCACCCGTACTGAGAGCCTGTTCATAGATAGGAGTTAGATCTCCTCCTCCTGCGGCAGCATCGGCAGCAAAGACAAAAGTAACCGGTGCTTGGATAATTTGCTTTTGTCCCCAAGCGGCCTCGGCTAAAGCGGCCTTTTGTGCCTCATCTTGTACTAAAATAATTCGCCAATCTTGGATGTTGAAACTACTAGGTGCGGCAACGGTTAATTCTACTAGGGTTTTCAGCAGTTCCGGGGCGATCGGATCGGTGGTAAAAGTTTTAATGGAACGACGTTGATTGATCGCCGTGGGAACATCGAGAGGCAAGGTCATAAAGTCAGTTGATTGAGTTACATACTTCTAATTATTATAGGGTCAAGCTATCAGCCCCAGACTTCGGTGTGACAAAACGGAAATAGTAAAACATCAGGGTTAAATTGTGGTAGTCAGGAAAAGATCCACTATACTGTTAGACTTAAACAGGTCATAACCCAATGACCATCTAGCTATAATCATGTCACCGCCACAAAAATCATTTTATGCTTTCTGAGCCGGAACCGAGGGACACCCTCACCACTCCCACTGTCAATATAGGCGATCAAACTACCTATATCAAGCCAATTTTAGCTTTAAAAGAGTTGGTCGCCAGTTTATATCGCGAACAAAACAAAGTTCAAAATCTCTTAAGTTCCCTCGGTTTTGCCCTGCGGAGTTTCAATAATTTAAACCAATTCCTCGATCTTACCCCCTTGATGGCCGCACGAGTGGCAGACGCGGAGGGAGGGGCGTTGATTTTGAGCAAAAATAACGGTCAAGTGGCGCTTGATCAACTCCATTGCCAAGATAATCAAATTAATGGGGAACTACGCCGACAATTAGAGGGAATTATCCGACAATTAAACCAAGAAGCGGCACTTGAGAACAAAAATAATCGATCGCTTCTCGATAGTCTCGACCATCAGATCCGGCAAACTCTCGGACAGGGTACGCAGGTTTATAGTACACCTGTTTTGGTAAAAAATAGTGAGCGGGGACGTTTATACGTTTTCAGTCGCGATCCCGATTATGGTTGGACACCCACCCGTCGTAAACTGCTGCAGCTAGTGGCCGATCAAACGGCGGTAGCTATAGCTAATAATGAATTAACGCTGGAATTACGGGCCAAGGAACGTCAGGATCGAGAGTTAGAAATCGCTTCCGAAATCCAAAATCGTCTTTTACCCCGGCAATGTCCGAAAATTCAGGGGGTAGAATTGGCAGCCCACTGCAAAACGGCTAATCGCGTTGGTGGCGACTATTATGATTTTATCCCCTGCAACTACGATCAATTTAAACCGGCAACGGAGGCGGAAAGGGAAGCTAGTACCGCTCCTTGGAGTATAGTCATCGGTGATGTCATGGGTAAAGGTGTCCCGGCAGGATTATTGATGACCATGACCCGGGGAATGTTGCGAGCAGAAGTGTTAAATCGTCACTCCCCAGCCCAGATTTTGCGTCATCTTAATCGGGTTATGTATGCCGATCTCGATAATTCTCATCGTTTCGTGACATTATTTTATTCCGAGTATGATCCCCTGACGCGCCGTCTTGGCTACAGTAATGCTGCCCATTATCCCACCCTCTGGTGGCGGGCCAAAACGGCAGAGTTAGAGCCTCTCGACACGGAAGGGACATTAGTTGGTTTAGAGGCCGATTCTATCTATGATGATGCCCAAGTGCAATTAGAAGCGGGAGATACGCTGATTTATTATACCGATGGCTTTACCGATGCAGTCAACTCGAAAGGGGAAAGATTTGATCAGAAAAATTGGCTATTGGCAGTTAAAGAAGCCTGTCAACAGTACAACGATCCCGAACAGATTCTAGAATATTTATTTGGAAAAGTGGCCGCTTTTACTGGGTTAGGAAATGACAGTAGCGACGATATGACTTTAGTAGTTATGCGAGTGAAATCGGAGGAATAAATTATCATTACATAGCTCATAAATTAGCCTAATTCTGCTCTTGCCAAGGAGCAAATAAAGGCAATAAAGCTAACCCGGGTAAAGCGGCAATTACCGTGATTAAAAAGAACAACTGCCAACCGATCGCCGCAGCTAAAACTCCGGCGGGAGCTACTAAAATATCGCGACTAAAGGCCATTAAACTCGATAAAAGGGCGTACTGAGTAGCGGTAAAACGAGCATTGCAAAGACTCATTAAAAAAGCTACAAAAGCGGCAGTTCCTAAGCCGCTGCAGAAGTTTTCAATATTAATAGCTAAGACCATAAAAGGATAATTTTGCCCTAAATTTGCTAAAATAAAATAGGCTAAATTACTAATAGCTTGCAAGCCGCCAAAAATCCAGAGCGATCGATTAATTCCCCAACGACTTAACAGGGAACCACCTAATAAAACTCCCACCATAGTTGCTATCATGCCCATACCGCCTTGGATCGCCCCAATATCGGTTTGACTGAAACCAGTTTTTAAGAGAAAAGGAGTCACCATATTATTAACTAAAGCATCCCCTAAACGATAGAGAACAATAAAGGCGAGAATGCCGATTCCTTGATTTATTTGATAGCGTTGAAAAAACTCTTGGAAAGGCAACCAAACCGCCTCTAAAAGGGTTTGAGGAGTATCATCTCTAGGGGGAGTAGCTGGGGCGAAAAAAGACCAAATAATCGTTAAAGCCATCAGTGCAGCTAGGAAAAGATAGACGAGGGGCCAGGGAAAGTGATCGGCTAAAATTAAAGCGATCGAACCGGTTAAAATTAAAGCCAAACGATAACCTAAAACCCCGATCGCTACCCCTGCACCCATCTCCCATTTTTCTAAAATATCTGTGCGATAGGCATCGTAGGCAATATCTTGAGTGGCACTAAAAAAAGCAATCAGTAAAGCATTAATTGCCAATAATTCCAAAGATTGTTTTGGTTGTTGAAAAGCCATAAAACCAATCGCTAAAGTTAAACAAATTTGAGCGATTAAAATCCAACCGCGACGACGACCAAGAAAAGGAGGAACATAGCGATCGAGTAAGGGAGACCAAAGAAATTTGAGAGAGTAGGGGAGAGCAACTAAACTAAATAAACCGATCGATTTCAGATCAACTCCTTCGGTGGTCATCCAAGCTTGCAGGGTGCGACTGGTGAGCAATAAGGGTAATCCAGAAGCGAAACCTAAGAATAACAAAGCCGCCATTTTTTGACTGCGGAACACTTGCAAATAAGCGGAAATTTCTTTGATCATAAAGGGGATAGGATGATAGATTAGATTAAAGAATATAGTTAATTGACCCAAAAAGAAAGAGATTAGTTCTGACCGGCATCGTCCCATCATAACCATTGCCCGGCGATCAAAAAAAATTCCCGAAAAATAGCAGTCTTTCCCCCAACTGGGGCTATAGGCAGTAGAATGGATGAGATTTTGATTCAGTAGTCTTGAAAAATTGCGGTCTTCTCCCTAAGATAGATGCTTGATTCCCCCAACTAAATCCCACCCCTATTTAACCTTCCCAGATAAGGACTGCCATCCCCACCTTCCCCGCCGACTCCTGTGATTAAAGTGGACTACTGTTTTATCTCATACCTATTGTCTCATCCCTCCGACTCGGAAGCGACTGGTGACACTGCCGCCATTACCGTCGAGGTGCGTTTGGCCCAAAGCCAAGATCTCAAAACCTTGGCGGAGATTCTCACCGATAGTTTTTTCCCCACGGCCAATTATTGGTCTTTTCTGCGTCCTATCTTTAAATTAGGCATTTACGAGGACTTACGGGGACGATTGCGCGGTGATACCCCTTACTATCACTGTCTGGTAGTCAGTCAAACCAGCGTCACCGCCACGGGTTCTCAGGAAGTTATTGTCGCTACGGCGGAAATCGGCTTAAAATCCAGTTCTTTTTTGGCTGTTCCCATTCCTTATATTTCTAATTTAGCCGTTAGTCCCGATCGCCGGCGTGCCGGTCTGGCCCGGAGATTGCTGCTCAAGTGTGAACAGATCGCTAGAGAATGGGGTTTTGAGGAACTTTCCCTCCATGTTCTCGATAATAATCTAGCAGCCCAGTCACTGTACTTAAGTAGCGGTTATCGTCTGCAAAAAACCGACGGTTGGTTGAGCAATTGGTTATTTAATCGACCACAAAAGTTATTTCTGCACAAAAAAATCGGCCAATGAGGAGATAGGAGACTCAGAGACTCCGAGACAGGTTTTAGGTGTTGGGGGTTGGGGTTTTAGGGTTTTGGGGTTTTGGGGTTTTAGTTCAATTTCCCCACTTCCCCAGCACCCCACTTCCCCACTTCCCCACACCCACGAAAAAATTTTTCAGCAAACCCTAGATATTTCTGCAAAATTGCGATGCAGAACAGTTATAAGGAAAAATTCTGCTATATTATCTGCTAACTCTCTAAAAAACCCGATTAGTTTAATAATCTTTTCCGGTTATCTGAGAAAACAAATAGTTGATCTCTTTAAATATGGTTTTAGGGAGATATTTAGTGATTGTGTGAGGCAATTTGTGGTTAATAAGACGAAATCAAGACTTAAAAGCGTAAAATCAGGCAAATTAGCGGCTAAACCTGTTAAAAAGCGGCACTCATCCCGTAAATGGTTCCTGACGGCCCTAGGCTTAACCGGCTGCGCCCTAGTTTCCGCTACGGCCGGCGCTATGTTGGCCGTGTCTCTCTCTTCCACACCTTTGCGACAAGCTGCCCTTAGTCCCGAAGAAGCCGCCGCTTTTAACAATCAGCAGGCGATATCCTATGAAAATCTGCAACTTCCCGCCCTCAACCGTCCCGTTAATATTCTGGTAGTGGGTGCGAAAGTGTTGACATCCGATGTCAAGGAGGCACAAAACTCAGATCTGGGTTATCATGCCCCGGTTAATTCCTTGGAGGGTTTAACCGATACCATGCTGTTACTGCGTTTTGACCCCCAAAGACAGAAGTTAACCATGCTTTCCATCCCCCGGGATACCCGCACCGATATCGAGGGTTACGGGGAGAAAAAAATCAATCAAGCTAACGCCCTCGGTGGACCTGCTTTAACAGCGGAAACGGTTAGTCATCTTTTAGAGGGAGTCGCTATCGATCGCTATATTCGCATTAATGTGCAGGGTGTGGAAAAATTAATTGATGCTTTGGGGGGAGTGACGGTATATGTTCCCAAAGACATGAAGTACAAAGATTTTAGTCAACACCTCTACATTGACCTGAAAAAAGGGGAACAACACCTCAACGGCGAGAAATTCCTCCAGTTTGCCCGTTTTCGTTACGATGCTAACGGCGATATCGGTCGTATCCAACGACAACAGCAATTAATGCGGTCTTTAGTAGAACAAACCCTAAAACCAGCAACTTTACTGAAAATTCCCGATATTATCGAGGTTATCCGCACTCATATCGATACTAATCTCAGTTTAGAGGAGTTACTCGCTCTAGCCGGTTTTGCCTCTAAAACTCAGCGCGCTGATGTGCAAATGCTACTGCTACCAGGAGACTTTAATGGTGATGGTCGGCAAGGGATCAGTTATTGGTTGCCCAATCAAAGTAAAATTCAAGAGCTAGTGGCTCAACATTTTAACCACGGCTTTTTTATGGCTGACACTGAAGAAACCACGCAACCGACTCGCATAGCTGTGGAAGATGGCACCGATAATCCAGAAGCGGTGCAAACTCTAGTCAGATATCTGCACTCATTGGGTTATGAAAATGTTTTTGTCTCTAAGTCTTCATCGCCAATTCTAGAAACTACCAAAATTATTGCTCAAAAAGGTGATAATTCCCTCGCTGCTGCCCTGCATAATAGCCTTGGTGTCGGGGAAGTTTTGGTGGAAAGTACGGGGAATCTCGCTTCTGATGTGACGATTAGAATCGGTCAAGATTGGCAAGAAAAATCAGCTAATCTTTCTGAGCCATCCCTAGGCAACTAAGAAAAAAATCAAGTTTATCTGGGTTATTTAGGGTCTGCTGAATAATGGTAAAACCCTTTTAAAATAAGGCTTTTGACCTGTTAAAATCCGATGTTAGTGCCAAAAAATCGGATTGAGACCATCAAAAACCTTGCATTATCCTTTTTATAGTACACAAATCAGTACAAAAAAGAGAGGGCAACAAAGCCTGAAACTCCCGACTCCCGGCTCCTGTCTCCTGTCTCCTAACCCCACCAACAAACTTTTTCAGCAAGCCCTATTTATTAGCCAAAGTTTGACAAAAATCTTGGTGTTCTTCACTAGCTATTCCTTGCTGTAATATTGCCAAAACTGCAGCTAAATTCCCCGATAATAAAGCATTTTTATCCAGCCATAATCCAGGAAAGACTTGGGAGCAAAATATCTTATCTTGATTTGATTCTAGGGGCAAATATTCCCCATCAGTTAAGCGAAACCAATCCAATTCTTGGTCATCTACTCGCCAGATAATATACTCTTGCACTCCATGGCGACGATAAACTTTGAGTTTTTCGTGTAAATCGTAGGAAGCGGTAGAAGCGGCAATTTCCACGATTAATTCCGGCGCACCTTCCAGATAACCATCTTCACTAATGCTTGATTGTCCACCGGTTTCTATTCTTAATAAAGCATCTGGTTGTGGTTCATTATCCCCATCCAGTCGCACAGTAGTATTATCTGCTAATTCTACCCCTGGTGTAACGTACCAATAGTATCCTAACCAAGTGATAATACGAGCGTGAGGATTGCCATGATTTTTGATGCGGACGGGGGATGCCATATAAACAACTCCTGCGATTAATTCAGCTTTTTTTAGCTGTGTCATTGCTTGATAACGGCGCTCGAATTCGGGACGAGTTAATCTATCGCCATTTTCGAGAGGAGGAATAATATGGGAGGAAATTATCGAAGTAGATAGCATATTACCAAACTCAGTTAATTTATCGATTAGGTTAAGCTTTGTATCGAGAGCATCGAAGATATCCTATACTTATTTTACAGCGTTTCTGATCATTTACCTGGAACCTTGCGCCATGTTTGCCTTAGTTTCACCAGATAAAATCGAGCTACCAGCGGGATCCTTAGTGAGATTACCTGCCACTTGGCTAGATTATCAAACTTTGTCTCGGCAAAGGGGCGACAATTCTCGACCTAAAATCAAATATCACAATGGAGAAGTCTTGCTTATGTCTCCACTTCCCAAGCATGGACGTGATGCCCATTTAATTGCTAATATCATCACCACCTTATTGGATTATCTGGGGCGTGAGTACGAGGCTTTTACTCCCGTAACTATGGAATTACCAGAAACAAGTGGTATTGAACCAGATTATAGTTTTTATATTGACCATTGGCCAGCTATAGCAGGGAAAGCCAGAATTGACTGGGTAAATGATCCTCCCCCCGATTTAGTATTAGAAATTGATGTCACCAGTTACTCGAATGTGGATGATTATCTGCCTTATAAAGTGCCTGAAATTTGGTTGTATCGTCAGAAAAATCTCTATATTTATTGGCTAGATAATCAAGAGTATATCCTGCGCCATCAAAGTCAATATTTTCCTAACTTTAACCTACAAAATTTAGTTTCTTTCTGTGGAGAAATTGCCGACAATCGCAATAGTAGTATGGCAATTCGTCAACTAAAACAACATCTCGAAGATTTTTATAAGTAGGGAGGCACAATTATTTGTAGGATGGGTTAGCGCACTTCGTAACATGAGCGGGCGTTGGGTTTCATGCTTCAACCCAACCTACGTTCATCTTATATTTAATTCCACTTTGTACCTCATCATTAAGATAACTGCTATAACCATGAATAATTTTAAAATACTGCTCATCGGTTACGGTAATACTTTAAGAAATGATGACGGAGTGGGAGTGAGAATAGCCGAAATTATCGCCCGGGAGAATTGGCCTAATGTGCAAGTCATCGCTACCCATCAATTGACTCCTGAGTTAGCAGCCGATATAGCTGATGCTTCCCTAGTTATTTTTGTCGATGCGGTATTATCTAATCAAACCGATATCCGGATAGAAAAATTAGCGGCAGTTACGGAATGGAATAATTTGGGTCATGCAGAAAGTCCCGCTTCTTTATTAGCATTAACTCAAGCAATTTATCAACAAACTCCCAGCACCTGGGGAATATTTATTCCTGCTATTAATTGTGAATTTGGTGAAGAATTATCAACAATAACTCAAAAGGGCTTGACAAAAGCGATTAAAGCTATTAGGAAAATTATTACTTCTGAGGATTTGACTGAATACCAAAAGCAGGACTTTGATAATCTTCCGGCAGATAATTTTCAGGAATAGTGCTGTGATTGCCATCCCGGAGAGCCTTGTAGTGAGGAGACATAATTTCGATACCGACTTCGTTACATTTATCCTGAATATTTTGATGTAATTCAGAATAAATATACACCATTTTGCTAGGATGGTCGGTGTAGGCATTTAGCTGATAGCTGACATAAAAATCATCGAGACTGGTTTGCAAGACAAAAGGAGCAGGTTCTGAGACAATAAATTTAGTGGCTAAGGCTGCTTCTTTCAGGGTTGTGTGAACCTTACGCCAAGGTAAATCATAACCGAGAGTGACTGTGGTTTGTAAAATTAAAGGCTCTTTGAATTCCCTTTGAGAGACGCTAAAGTTAATCACATTGGTGTTTAACAGCGATGAATTAGGAATCGTGATAATTCTATTAGCTGGTGTGCGAATACGGGTGACTAATAATCCTTTTTCAATCACATCTCCAATAACATCACCAATAGAAATTTTATCTCCTAGTTGAAAAGAGCGGGTATAGATGAGGATAATTCCTCCTACCACGTTAGCAATAGCAGAGGTGGAACCCAAGGAAAATAGTACCCCTAAAAATACCGACACTCCCTGAAAAGCAGGAGAATTAAATCCGGGTAGATAGGGAAAAGCGATTACTATAGCTAAGGCAATTATCAGCAGTGACAGTAAATTATAGGTTGGGTTTGCCCAATCGGGATAGAAACCATGAATTACTAAATTTTCTCTTGCCAAGGCGGTGAAAAATGGTTTAATCGCTCTCAACAGATAGTGAGTTATAAAAACAATTAGCAGTATGATAAAAATATTGGGTAAATATTTGGCTATCTCTTGGGAAAAAACTTCCAAAGCACGGAAAAAGTATTGCAGAAAACCATCACCAAATTTTCTAGTCCAGGGAAAAAGACGAAGGACAAAAGTTAAATAAAAATAGAGAATAGTTAAAATAATCAGAGTGCGGATAAATTGCAAAACTCTTAGGGAAAAAACTCCTATTGTCCTGGAACTAATAATCTCAAAATTTTGGAATCCCACCCCAGGAACTAGGGAGGTGATTAATCTCTGAATCTGGGGAAAAACCCGCGAAGATATAAAAATCATCGTCCAGAAAATTAAGACCGTAGCCAAGGTAGCACTTACCGTCAAAGCTGTATCTTTTAAGAGGTTATCTGGTTGACGTTCTTGACGATAACGGACAAGGGCTGCTTTGATCCTTGCTAAAGCTCGTTCAGCCAATACTTCTTGACTGACTGCGCGTAATTTAGCATCTTTAGCAGTAATAGTAGCAATAACCGTATCTCCCAAAATAATCGAAGGGTTTTTATCTTCAGGATCGATTTTTATGGTTAAATCCTCAGGAGAAAGGGTGTCGTCATCGGCAATTTTTTCAATTCTGGCTGTAATCGATTTCGCTCTTTCTTGCGCTGAAAAAGAACCTATTCCTTGCCGAATATTAAAAAGTTCTTGATTATCAAGCATTACGGGAAAAACTTCTCCTAAAGTTTCCAAGGATGTTTCCTGTCCTTGTTTAGTAGGATTATTCTGGGCTGCTATCATCAAGATAGGGGATAAAGTCAGTAACAAAACTAAACAAAACAGCCCTAAGTAACGCCAGATTTTTTTCATCTTCTAAGCCACAATTGCACAGGAGCGATCGAGTTTAATACCTCTTTTTTTCATCGTAGCATGGAATAGTTCTGTGGATAACACCTGTTCCACGGGATAAATCCCGGCTTTTTGGAGTTTTGCCGCTAAGATTAATTCTGCCACGCTGCCAGTTCCCCAACCCGCTGCTTGAGCAGTGTTCTCGTGAACCGTAGTTGCTTGATAAACTGCTTTTTGCTGCCCTTGCCATCCAGCGACTTTTGCTAACATTGCTACCCCAATTCCCGAAAATTTATCGGTTACTTCTGTCATGCGATAACTAACTTGGGAAAAAAACTCGATTCCCCGAGAACTTTCTACCCAAGCATCGGGAAAAATATGGGCAGTAATCCAAGTTAAATGATTATAAAAATCGGGAATAGAACCAAATTTTGTAATCACATTTTGCACTTGAAAAGATTCAGCAAAAGTATAGGTTTCTGGCATATCAAACCAATAAACACCAGTTTTACCTAAAGGAGCGGGAAAGTCAATTACTTCTCTGGCAGTATAGGGTTTAATCTCTTGCCATTGTCCCTCAATCCAAGCTAAAAAAGGCTTTTTTAAGCCGAGAAAAGTTGTCCGCATCACAGTTAATCCCGCACCTCCTGAACCCGCTACGGCATAATTTAAACGGATAGTTTCTACCCTATCTAACTGTTCCACTCCCTCCCGCACTATACTATTAGAAATACCGGGGAAAATTCCCGTATTAACCACAGCAGTTATTCCCGCTTTTATCGCTAATTCTCGATAGGGGATTAACTTTTGATAAAAAGAACGATGATCACTAACATCAATATAATTGACTTTTTCTTCGATGCAAATTTTTACTACCCTGCCATCGCGATAATGAAAGGGACCGGCACAATGAATGACTAAATCACTATTTTTAATTGCCTGTCTAAGCTTGTCTATTTCTTCTAAATCCAAAGCCAAAAACTGCATTCTTGGCAGTAATTTAATGGTTTTTTCCTTGCGTCCGGTGATAATAATTTTAGCTGCAGTATGATTAATAATATCTAGGGCGACACTTTGACCAATGCGACCAGTGCCACCTAAAATTAAAACAGTTTTTTCCATGGCAACTATTAATAATGTTTGCCCTAGTATAGCATCATGTTGGCAAGTTTGCCTATTTTTCAAGATGAAAAATTCAGAATAATCTCAACTTATTTACTGCGTCCGAGGGGCAAGAAAATGGTTAAAATCTCACCTTCTTCGGGTTTTTGACGCACAATAAATTTACCTCCCAAAGCTTGAAAAAGGTTTTTAGTCACCTTCATATTAAGACTTAAGCTACCCGTTTCTGGTTGAAACATTAAGACTTTTCCTAAAGCTTTGAGAGTAAGATTATGCGATTGTACACGAGTTTGGAACTGCATTTTTAATTGATTTCCTGCCATTGATATATCTACTTGCAACAGACCACCACTGGCCATACTGCGAGTACATTTTTCCACGACTCCATTTAACATTTGATCCAATAAATTCGGGTCGCTAATTACCGAAGGCAATTTTTTCGGTACATTAACTTCTAAATTGACATTGCGCCGTTTAGCTTGTTTTTGCCACCGAGGAATACTATCTTGAAATACTTTTTCTAGGGCAATTGGAATTAATTGAATTGGTTTATCTCCCAGAGGATTAATACCCAATTCTGCCGCTCGGAAAATTAATTCCATGCGCTGAATTTGTTCACTACATTCTAAATCGATTGTTTCTAAATATTTTTCTACATCTTCCGTTACTTTGGCCCGTTTTAGTAATAATCGGGTAATGGTGCGAATGGTGGTTAAAGGGGTGCGAATTTCGTGGGTTAAAGCGCGCAATAATTCCAAATCACAACCCGATTCTAAATTAGAATTATCTTCCTTTGGGGGAGTGATTTCGCTATTGATAGACGATTTCGTTTTTTTCAGGTCTAAATTAGACTGGTCGGGTAAATTTTGCAGTAATTGGCGACTAAATTGGCTAACTAGACGATAATCCGGCGAGGGACTGCCATTAGCTTCGATAATTGCTTCTAAAGTCCCGATTTGCGGATAACGCAGATTAACTAATCGTTGCCGCAACTGCTGCCAAGCTTGCTGAGTGAGGACGGGATCAAAGGAAAATTGAAAAGAGGACAAACCCCACTGATCCTCGCCTAAAACCAGCAAAAGAGCGAAACTTTCGCTAAAAACCAGACAAAATCTTTCATTAGCAATCGGATCCGTTGGCAAGAGCGGCAATTCATGGATCTCCGTCGGGGAAATATCGGCGCCGGATTTTTCCTGAGAAGGCAATTGCAAACCCAGCCATGGTAAATGTTTTAAAGCTTTAACGGTAAAAACACCGAATTTAAAACCCCTTAAAGCCTTGCTTTCTCTGACTAAAGCCGTCGGACCGGAGAGAATTAAACCCCGACTGGCAGCATTATTTGGGTTTTGTAATAAGATATTTTCTAAAGATGCGATCGCTGCAAACCATTCACTTTCCGCTTTCAGTTGCGATCGCTTGAGCCATTCTGATAAATTAGGATAAAAAGCATTGGGGGTGAAAGTTTCCCGGTCCTGATGGTCAGTCGGCGGGAAAATATCGCTTAATTTCGGTAAAGACCCCTCTAACATCGTCTTCATCACTGACTAGATACAAATTCCTTACCTAGAATATTACCCCCATTAATGCCCATCCCATAACGGTAAAACCGAACTCTATTGGCAGTGATATCCGCGTTTTGATAGCAGTTATCTTAATGGTGAGGTACAAGGTTTGAGTTTTGGGGAGTCGGTCGTCGATAGCAAATTAGGTTACACTTAATCGGGGATGATGAGAAAGGCTGTATCAGTTATCAGATGTGAGTTTTCAGTTTGCTGATCATATTTTTCTCTGATCCAGAGAACTTTTGGGTTCCCAAAGGGATAAGAATAAGAAAGTGTGGAGAATCCTCCCATAATCGCTACAATTTTTCTAGAGGCTAAGTATTGCCCTCATTTAAGTTCTTTTGTACTCATTAAAAACCATGAAAATTCTTCACGGTACTTGGATTCCCCAATCAACGGATGAATTTATTCAGAAGGGTAGCTTTTATCTTTGGGGAGAAACTAGCACACCGAAAAAGAGTCCCACCACTGCTGATAATTATCATCCTTTTCAGTTAAGCAAAGAAGAATTAACTAGCTTTCTCACCGGAGAATTAGGAATAGTTCAATCGAATTATAATCCTCTTAGTCGGCAATTTGTCCCCCGCTACTTTCTTTTACCTAGTCACGAGAATCAACCTGTACCCTCCTTAGAATTACTGCGTTATCTAGAAAAAGAACCTCCAGAAAATAGCCAATGGCAATCTTGGCAAATTGATTGTTATCCCCTTAGTCCTGTACTTAAACTGCTCAATGATCTGCACTTTATCTGTCTTTACAACTCCTCAGACATTCAGTTAGGTGCAGATTTACTTTTTTGGTATCACTACAGTCAAGCTTTTAAAGAAATAATTCTCAAAGATAACTATATTCCTGCTTTTAAATATCGAGAATTAGCCACAAATAACCAGAAAACCGCTAACTTTGCCATCTACCCTCTTTGGGAAATTATATCAGCAACCTACGAAACCAATCTCGATCGCTATCTCGAATATCTTCCCCGCATTTGTCTTGCTGGTGCTGAAAATCCCCATGCTTCACCACAATTATACGATCCCAAAACCCTACTCCGGCACTTCTCCGAATGTCTCCTCAATGAAATTGTTACTAATACGGCAATTCCTGCCAGTTTTGATAAAAAAATTAGCGAGACAATTATAGGTGATTGCTTCTCTGTGACTAAGGCTGCCGGATTTCTGCAAACCGCTGCCGCTTTAGAAAAATATCAACAGTGGCAAACTTGGAGACAGCAATTACTAGGAGACCAAAATATATCTAGTTTTAGCCTTGGTTTTAAACTAACGGAAGCGCCAGAAGATAATATTGAACAGTGGCAAATTACTTTTATTCTCATCTCTAAACAAGACCCCTCCCTGCGATTAGAATTAGATGAATATTGGTATGCAGTCCCCGAAACTAGAACAAGCATACAAGCGCATTTTGGTCAAGATTTAGACAAAAATATTTTACTAAGTTTGGGTTATGCTGCCCGTATTTATCTCCCTATTTGGCAAGGATTAGAAACGGATAAACCGACGGGATTTTCTCTCAACCTTACAGAAGCTTTTACTTTCTTGAAAGAAACTGCTTGGATTTTAGAAGATGCGGGATATAAAGTGATTATTCCCGCTTGGTGGACTCCCGAAGGCCGTCAACGCGCCAAAGTTCGGCTAAAAACCACTTCTAAATCGGGCAAATCTACCCCGGTTAGTAAAGGGATTTTTAGCATCGAAAACATCATTGAATATCAATATGAACTAGCCATCGGTGAAGAAACTATTAGTCAAGAGGAATGGCAACAATTAATTAACACCAAAACACCCCTAGTTAAATTTCGAGGTCAATGGGTAGAATTAGAACAAAATAAAATGCAGCAAATGCTGGATTTTTGGCAGAAATATCAGCAGGAAAATCCTGAGATGAATCTGATTGAATTAATGAAAAAAGCTGCCGAATACCCAGAGGAAATTATTGTTGAAACCGATGATTTTTTAGGTTCCATGCTAGAGAAATTACAAAATCCTAGTCAACTAAAACCTATAGAAAACCCTCCCCAATTACAAGGAACGCTGCGGGAGTACCAAAAGCGCGGAGTTGCCTGGATTCAATACCTAGAACACTTGGGGTTAAATGGTTGTCTTGCTGACGATATGGGATTAGGAAAAACCCTACAGGTAATTGCTAGATTGATTGGGGAAAGAGAGGGAGATAATAATGTTTTGCCAACTCTGCTAGTTGCACCCACTTCCGTGGTGGGAAATTGGGCAAAAGAAATTGAAAAATTTGCCCCCCATCTTCAGGTTTTAATTCACCATGGTAGTAAGCGCTATCAAGATGAGAACGAATTTCAGACAGTAGCTAGTCAAAAGGATATCGTCATTACTTCTTTTACCTTAGTTCGCAAGGATTTGAAATTATTTAACTCGCAATCTTGGCAACGTTTAGTAATTGATGAAGCACAAAATATCAAAAATCCTAAAGCGGCACAAACTAAAGCAATCTTGAGTTTATCTGCACAACATCGTCTCGCATTAACGGGAACTCCAGTAGAAAATAGACTGCTTGACTTATGGTCAATTTTTAACTTCCTTAACCCTGGTTATTTAGGTAAAGAAACTCAATTTCGTAAAGCTTTTGAAGTGCCAATACAAAAACAAAATGATCGTCTCCAGTCCACGGTTCTCAAAAAATTAGTGGAACCTTTTATTCTGCGTCGGGTAAAAACCGATAAGCAGATTATTAAAGATTTGCCTGATAAAGTGGAAAACAAACAGTATTGTAATTTAACTAAAGAACAAGCTTCGCTCTACGAAGTTGTCATCAAAGAAGTGGAAAAACAATTAGAAGAAGCGGAGGGAATAAAACGCAAAGGATTAATTTTATCTACCCTGATGCGCTTGAAACAAATTTGTAATCACCCGCGTCAATTTCTACAGGATAACAGCGCTTTTACTCCTGAGAGATCGCATAAGTTAGAGCGTTTGGGAGAAATGCTAGAAGAAGTAATTTTAGAGGGAGATAGTCTGCTAATTTTCACTCAATTTACTGAAATCGGTGACTCCTTACAAAAGTACCTCAAACATACTTTTCGCTATAATACCTATTATCTTCACGGGGGGACTTCTCAACCAAAACGAGAACAAATGATCGAAGAATTTCAACATCCCGAAACAGAACCTTCCATATTTATTTTATCCCTAAAAGCTGGGGGAGTGGGGATTACTTTAACCAAAGCAAATCATGTTTTTCATTTCGATCGTTGGTGGAATCCTGCGGTGGAAAATCAAGCAACCGATCGCGCTTTTAGAATTGGTCAACAAAAAAATGTTTTCGTGCATAAATTTGTCACTTTGGGAACCTTAGAGGAAAGAATTGATGAAATGATCGAGGAAAAGAAAAAGGTAGCAAATGCTATTGTTAGTAATGATGAATCCTGGTTAACGGAATTAGATAACGAAAGTTTTCGTCAGTTAATCGCATTGAATAAACAGACAATTATTTAATCGAGGTAAACCCATGAATAAATTTAGTAAAACTTGGTGGGGACAACGCTTTATAGAAGCATTAGAAGAATTTACCGACTCAGCGCGCTTGAGTCGAGGACGTTCCTACGCTAAAAATGATAAAGTCAAGAATTACACAATTGACGGTAATTTAATTACTGCTCAGGTGCGAGGTTCCATTAATCCCTACTTTGGAGTTTACAAAGAACCTTTGTATAGCGTGAGTATTGAGATTAAACCAATTACTAAAGCAGAGTGGTCACAAGCTTTATATAATCTTGGTTCAAGAGCGAGTATGATCTCTAAACTGCTGCTCAAAGAAGTTCCCGATAATATTGATGAAGCATTTAGCGATCTGAATCTGCACTTATTACCCCACAGTCAAAAGGATTTTATCACCAATTGTTCCTGTCCCGATTGGGAAAATCCCTGTAAACATATTGCTGGAGTTTATTATCTCGTTGCTTCCCAATTAGATCAGGATCCTTTCCTCTTATTTGAATTACGGGGTATCTCTCGTCAAAAATTACTGCAAGAGTTAGCAAAAACTCCCCTCGGTAAGCTGCTTTCCTCCTCCATCCAAGAGGAAAAAATTCCTCTTAACCCCGTTAACTCCTATCACACTAAACCTGAAACTATACCAGCAGCAGAAACAATTGATCTCAAAGAATTTTGGCACTCCCATCACCGTTTACCAGAAAATCCTCAGTTAGTTAAATCCGCAACTATTCCCGCAATTGTCATTAAAAAAGCTGGTGATTATCCTGCATTTTGGGATAAGGATACTTCCTTTATCGAAGTAATGGAAGAAATGTATCAACGGGTACGCAATAAAAATGCAGGGATACTTTAAAAAAATATAAGTTTTCCCTTTGGGGAGTCAGTCCCGATGCCAAATTAGCTTACACTTTATCTTGATGAGAAACGCTGTAGCTAAATTGCTGACTTTTTGACTTAGGTATCTATCCATAGGAGGGTAGATTAGAATAAACAGGTCAACAACTGACAGTAATTGAAAATCTACCCCTAACCTGCTAGTATTGTTATGAGACTGGACATAAGAGAGATACAATGGAATCCTTAATTATTGAAAATTTTCTGATTATTAAGTATGCGGAAATAGAGATTAAAAAAATTAATGTTATCATCGGTGAACAGTCCACTGGTAAAAGTATTATTGCTAAATTAGTTTTTTTATTTGAAACATTTTTGTTTTATCAAGTTAAATTATTAGTCACTAATCTTCAAGATCAGCAAGAACTCAAAAGGCACATACAGAAGCGATTTGAGGAATTATTTCCTAAATACGCATGGAAAGAGCAAGTATTTAAAATAGTTTATCGTTTGGATCACATTAACTTTTTGATTGAAAGATATAAGGACAAATCTGGCTATTTTAAACTACGATTTACCTATTCAGATAATTTTAAAAAGTTTTACAATACAACAATTAGACAAGTGAGTAAAATTGCCAAGAGCAATAACAATATAGTCACTCAAGATATTTATTCAGATATGAATGATTGTGTGTCCAGAAATATTGCTGATTTTTTTCAAGGCAATGAAAAATTTTTTTCTACAAAGATTTTATTTATTCCAGATAGTCGTACTCTTTTTGTTAAATACTTTACCAATAATATTTTTGCCTTTTTAGCTAATAATTTTGATCTTGATCCTCTGATTATTAACTTTGGCTCTAATTATGAAAATGCTCAACGCCTATACAGAATAATTAATGAATCAGAAAGTTTATTCCAAGATAAAAAAGATGATAAAAAACTTTATGATCAAATTAAATTAATTAGCGAAAAGATTCTATCAGGCAGCTATGCGCGCGAGAAAGATCAAGATTGGCTTTATCATGCCGATGGGAGAAAGATTAACTTAATTGATGCTTCAAGCGGACAGCAAGAAGCCTTACCAATGTTATTAATTCTCTTAGTTTTCTCGTTTTTTCCTGATTCCGAATCTAACCAATTCTTTATTGAGGAACCTGAAACCCATCTTTTTCCCTCCGCTCAAAGAGATATGGTAGAACTATTTACCCTACTTTATGCTAATAAAAATTGTCGTTTTTTTCTCACTACCCATAGTCCCTACATTCTCACAGCTTTGAATAATAAAATCATGGCGGCTAACGTTGAGCCTGTCAAAGCGGAAAAATCTTTAGGTTATAAAAATACTATTCAATTTCAAGATGTGTCAGCTTACACAATTAGTAACGGACAAACTCAAAGTATCTTAGATACAGAGGTGAACTTGATTGGTATCAATAACCTCGATGCTGTCTCCGATGAACTTAGTCAAGAGTTTGAAGAAATCTTAGAAAGAAAGGCTCAACAATAATGGATATTAGTCACTGTTCTGAATGCAATAAGAATAAAATAGTCAAAGTTAGTGAAAATGGCAAAGAATTCATCGTCAATAATAATAGTCAGAAATTAATTACTAAGATAAAAATAGATAATTGTTTAATCATCGAGGGAAAAAGATGCGACTGGCTGTTAGAAATTGATAATCCCTGTAGCTTGGCTCTTTATATTGAACTCAAGGGTAAAAATATTGAACAAGCTTATGATCAATTATTGTCAACTCTAAATCATTCTTACTTACAAAAAAGACATAAAGAATCTAAAAAAGAATGCTATATTGTCGCTTCTAGAGTACCAAAAGCTGGAACCAATGTTCAGGTTTATCAAGCGAAATTAAAGCAGTCTCATCCCGAAGTTAGTTTAAAAGTCAAGTCGATGAAAGCTGAAATCACTATTTAGGTTTTTCCCTCAGAAAAAAGCTGAACCAATTGTTCTTGTACCGATTGGGAAAATCCCTGTAAACATATTGCTGGAGTTTATTACTTCGTTGCTTCCCAATTAAATTATGGAAGAAATGTATCAACGGGTACGCAATAAAAACGCTGGTGTGTTATAATCAGGTGGGTGTTAAAAATTGTCTAATACCCCCCTTAGTTAAAAAAAATTAAGGGTAGATTAAAGGGAGATTAAGGGGGGATCAGAAGTTTGAAAAAGCATTCTATTTTTTAAGACAAGCAGAATCTATGAACCAAGAATCTCTCAGCTTTGTCCCTGGGAATGTCAAGTCAGCCGATCGCTTTTTAGTGTGTGGATTGGGTAGTCTTGGACAACACTGCGTCAAGTCTTTAAAAGAGTTTGGGGTGAGCGTGGTCGGTATCGAACTAATACAGCCTCCCAGTTGGGAAATTAATGATTTTCCCGATTTATTAGAGGAAATAATTATCGGTGATTGTCGTCAAAAAAACATTTTAGCAAGAGCGGGAATCGATCGCTGTCGGGCTGCTTTAATTGTCACCAGTGATGAGCGAATTAATGCCACCACTGCCCTAATTATTCGGCAATTAAATCCCCTTACCCGCTTAGTGGTGCGTTCTTCTAAAGATAATCTCAATCAGCTACTTAAGGAACGTTTAGGCAATTTTATCGCCTATGAACCCACCCAACTACCCGCCAATGCCTTTGCTTTAGCCACATTAGGCACAGAAACCCTCGGTTTTTTGCATCTCGACGGTCAGAAATTGCGGATTATCCAGAGACAAATTAGCCCCGAAGATGGTTTACTCGATCGCTTTTTAGGTGATTTAAATACCCCCACCCGTCGTCTGTTAGCACACACAGCCCCCGATGAACCTTTAAGGGCCGGATTTTATCAATGGTCCCCCTCCACTACTATCCGGGCCGGTGATACCATTACCACCATCGAAACTACCTACCAAAACATCGATGCTACCCGCCAGAAACCGTCAAATTCTCGCCAGAAGTTGCGGTATTTTTGGCAAAAATTGCTCAAAGAAATCCAACAATTCTGGCAATTGAGTTTTCAGCAGCAAATTCACCAGGTGGCTTTCCTGTCAGTATTTATCATTATCCTGCTAGTAATGATCGGGACTTTTCTTTTCCATCTCTACGCTCCGAGAGCTTCCTTTATTTCCGCTCTTTCAGGAACGGCGATTCTTTTATTAGGTGGTTACGGTGATGTTTTCGGTGCTTCTAACCCCGAAGATTTAAATGCAGTCCCCTGGTGGATGCAGCTATTTAGTCTCTTTTTAACTTTGGCTGGAACCGCTTTTATCGGGGTTCTCTACGCCATTTTGACAGAAACCTTATTATCATCAAGATTTCAATTTATCCCTAACCGTCCCCCAGTTCCCCAACAGAATCATATCGTTATTGTGGGCTTGGGTCGAGTCGGCAGAGAAGTGGCTAATTTATTACTAGAAATGCAACAGGCGATCGTCGGGGTCAGCTTAAATAGGGATTTTGATGGGACTATCCTGCCAAAAATGCCCCTGATGACTGGAAATATCGAAGAATCTTTAAAAAATGTCAATTTAGATCGGGCCAAAAGTATAGCGATTGTTACCGATGACGAAATCCTCAATTTAGAAGTGGCCCTAACCACCCGCAAACTCAACCCCCAAAGCTACTTAGTCATCCGCACCACCGACGACAACCTTAGTCAACAATTAAGTCAAATTCTGCCCCAATCTCACATTTTAGGAACCAACACCGTAGCGGCAGAAGCCTTTACGGGAGCGGCTTTCGGAGAAAATATCATCTATCTGTTCCGTTGGGCGCAAAAAACGATTCTGGTGACGGAATACGAGATCGAAGCCGGAGATACTCTCAATGGTAGCTCGATCGGGGATATTGCCTACGGTTATCGAGTCGTGCCGATCCTACACCAACGAGAACGGGAAACCACGAAATTAATGCCCGAAGATTATCTCAATTTACGCATCGGCGATCGCATTGTAGTGCTGGCCACCATCAACGGACTGCGACGGGTGGAACAGGGTCGTCGCACTCCCAAAACTTGGCGCGTGCGGGTGGAAAAAGCCTTTAACCGCAATATTGCCGCAGAAGCACCCACCGTAATCAGTCGTTTTTCTAATTGTCCCCTGAAAACCGCCAGCGATCTCATGGAAAATTTGCCGGCAACCCTGGGCGCTCCCCTCTACGAACAGCAGGCGATTCGATTAGTTTCCGAGTTGAAAAAAATTCAAGTTCAAGCACTGGCTATTCCGATTACAAGTCAAAAATAACAATTTTGCTTAACTCAGAAGTTGATCCAACTTAGCGAAGAATTGATGAACATCTTCATGAATTTCATCAGATTTCATATTAGTGGCGACGATTTCACGGGTCAATTCTAAAGATAGAACAGATGCTAAAGAAAGTTGATAAGATTTAAGCCTTTGAAAAAGAGAGTCCTTATTTTCAAACAATAGCTTTTTCCCATCCACAACTTGAAAAATATTTGCTTTGACATCTCTCCAAGATTGATTTCGAGGCAGGGTAAGATTTTCGTTATCAAAAAAATTCCTAATTAATTCTTCAACTGGAGCGAAAAAAATATCTAGGTCGTTAAAACCGCCGGTTTGTAGGGCTGCTCTCATCCAAGCATCGGGAACTAATAAATAATTCTCAATATTTTTTCGTCGCCATTCATATAATGATTGCTTCGGATCATTTGCTTCTGGGTGGCAGGCCTGATCGTCATCATCATAATCAAACAATACCAACCTTTTCGCCGATAGAATTATTTGTTTAATCCCAGCAAAATGACGATCAGAATCTTCTTTCATTTTCTTCTTATTGCCGCCTCCCATAACCCGAAAACAAACTTTATTTAAGTTATCCTGCTTTCCTAAAGAAGTGGCAAAACCTCGTAAAAGACGCTCATCTGTTTCTCCTTCAACATACAAAATAACGGGATAATTAAATTCCGAAAGCTGTGTTATCTCTAAGTTAGAAACATCGGCCATCGCTGTTAAAATCGCTGGTGTAGCTTCCACTCTTTTAGGAATTCTATCAAGTAATGAGATTATTTGCCGAACGTCAACCCCTCTAATAAACTCTTCTGCGTGGGTGGCAATAAGAAATTGAGTATTTCTCTCGATCGCTTTTTGATTTTTAAAATAATCTAGAATCTCTCTTTGCAAGTTAACATGAAGATGAGCATCGGGTTCATCCAGTAAGATAGTAGTAGGTTTATAACCATAAAAAAATGCCAACAAGGTTAAGGTTTGATGGAAACCGCTGCCAGCAGATATAATGTCGTAGGATTTGCCCCCCTGTTTATATTCGCAGATTATCTGGGTGTCCACTCCTCGTTCGTATTGAGGTTCTTTTAAATCAACGCTAAACCAGTTTTTGACAACCTTTTGAATTTCACTCCAATCATCTCGATTTTCTTGCCAAACTCGCAGCAGTAAATTTCTTAATATACTTCCGGGCTGCGCTTTTACCACTTGTTTTCGCAGCGGTCCGTCATCACGCCATTCTTCATTGGGTTCTAATCCCGAAAAAGGCGGAACGTAAGCAATAATAGGTAACAGAGAAGGGGAGTGATTTGACTCTCCTTCTAATTCACGGAAATGTTCCCATCCTTCCGAAGGAATTGCGTAGATAGTTTGAGGAGAACTATATCGTAGTCTAACCCCCAAAGAGCGTGGTTCTGGCCCAGAAGATTCCGCTATCCAAGTAACATCAATTTCAATGAGAATAAACTCTTGCTTTTTGGAACCATCTGCTTTTGTTGGATAGTGGCGCTCGGTCTTCTCTCGCCACAAAAGATTAAATTCTGGAACGGGAAGGGCTGTAAAGTTGGGAAGGACAACTTGTTTGCCGGTCTTTCCCCCCCGTTTTGCCGCCCGCCGGAACTCCTCAATACAGAACTGCCAGATCGCTAAAGCCTGTAAAATGGTGCTTTTACCACTGTTATTCCGTCCAACTAAGAGATCGAAGAGAGCAAACTCGTAGGTTTGTTCCTTGATACCCTTGAAATTTCTCAGGGTTAGCTTGGTTATCATCGATCTGGTTAGGCTGTCGGCATCTTCATCTTAAATTATGCAAGTAAACAGCGCTCACTTTCCCAGATCGCTCTTTTTCGTCAGAAAACTTTCAGCTGCACTAGGGCATTTTTCAGGGGATCGGTTAAGGAATCGCCAGTAAGCGTACGGATAACCGCACACTGGGATTAGCACTCAAGCCCTAAGAGTGCTAAATTGACTATAAGGAGTCCTATCACAACAGCGATACTATGTCCAAAATCATTGCCTTTAAAGATGAATCCCGTCGCGCCCTAGAAAAAGGTGTCAACGCCTTGGCCGACGCGGTAAAAATCACCCTCGGTCCGAAAGGACGCAATGTCTTGTTAGAAAAGAAATACGGCGCCCCCCAGATCGTTAATGACGGCATCACCGTCGCCAAAGAAATCGAATTGTCCGATCCCCTCGAAAACACCGGGGCGAGATTAATTCAGGAAGTAGCGTCAAAAACCAAAGATTTAGCGGGAGATGGCACCACCACCGCCACCATCATCGCCCAGGCTTTAATTAAAGAAGGTCTGAAAAACGTTACCGCCGGGGCCAATCCCGTCGCCTTAAGACGCGGACTAGACAAAACTATCGCCTATCTGGTGGAAGAAATCGCCGCCGTCGCTAAACCGATCGCCGGAGATGCGATCGCTCAAGTGGCCACCGTTTCTTCCGGCAACGATGAAGAAGTGGGACAAATGATCGCCACCGCCATGGAAAAAGTCACCACCGATGGCGTAATCACCGTGGAAGAATCGAAATCCTTAACCACGGAATTAGAAGTAGTGGAAGGGATGCAGATCGATCGCGGTTATATCTCCCCCTATTTCATCACCGATCAAGAAAGACAGATCGTCGAGTACGACAACCCCCTGATCCTGATTACCGATAAAAAAATCAGTGCGATCGCTGAATTAGTCCCCGTCCTCGAAGCCGTTGCCCGTCAAGGTCGTCCCCTATTAATTATCGCCGAAGATGTGGACGGCGAAGCTTTAGCCACTCTCGTGGTCAACAAGGCCCGGGGAGTCTTAAATGTCGTCGCCATCAAAGCCCCCAGTTTTGGGGAACGTCGCAAGGCGGTTTTACAAGATATTGCCATTCTCACCGGCGGTCGTCTGATTTCCGAAGAAGTGGGCTTAAGTCTTGACACCGTTAGCCTCGATCTGCTAGGGCAAGCGGCAAAAATCACCCTAGAAAAAGACAATACAATTATTGTCGCCTCCGGAGACAGCCGCAATAAAGCCGATGTGCAGAAACGTCTCGCCCAACTGAAAAAACAGTTAGAAGAAACCGATTCCGAATTCGATAAGGAAAAATTACAGGAACGCATCGCTAAATTAGCCGGCGGTGTGGCCGTGATTAAAGTCGGGGCAGCCACAGAAACCGAACTCAAGGATCGCAAACTCCGCATCGAAGATGCCCTCAATGCCACCAAAGCCGCCGTGGCAGAAGGTATCGTCCCGGGCGGTGGCACAACCTTGATTCATCTGGCTTCTAAGGTGAAGGCTTTCAAAGCTTCTTTGACTAACGATGAGGAAAAAGTCGCCGCCGATATCGTCGCTAAAGCCCTAGAAGCCCCCCTGCGTCAGTTGGCTAATAACGCTGGTGTGGAAGGGGATGTGATCGTGGAAGGTGTGCGCGATACCGCTTTTAGCATCGGTTACAATGTCCTCACCGGCAAGTACGAAGACTTAATCGCCGCCGGAATTATCGATCCGGCTAAAGTAGTACGGTCAGCCGTTCAAAACGCCGCTTCTATCGCCGGTATGGTCTTAACTACGGAAGCCCTCGTGGTCGAAAAACCCGTTAAAGAAGCCGCAGCCCCCGATATGGGCGGCATGGGCGGCATGGGCGGCATGGGTGGCATGGGTGGCATGGGCGGCATGGGTATGATGTAATTCCTGATGCCCTCTGGCCCTTGAAAACAATCTCATGCAATTGAGCCAATCTGTCCCTTTTCTGGTTAACATCGGCATTAGGGACAGGTTTTTTTTCCTCACAAATGATCGACTTCCTCTCCCCATCTCCCCACCCCAGGAAAACCTTTTTCAGTAGAAAGAATTCCCCGTCACAGCGTAGCTTGACGGTGGGAGTATGTCAAACTAGAAAAGAAGGATTATTCCCAGAAATCATGACACTGCTGACGGTTCGATCGCTCAAAAAAGACTTCGGTATCAAGGAAATTCTCAAAGATGCCAGTTTTAGCCTCGATGATCGCGATAAAGTCGGCCTGATCGGTACGAATGGATCGGGAAAATCGACCCTATTGAAAATGATCGCCGGTTTAGAAGCGATCGATGGTGGCGAAATTCAAATCAATTCCGGGATGAAAATCGTCTATTTACCCCAGCAACCGGAGCTAGACGATGATAAAACGGTTTTAGAGCAGGTTTTCGCCGATAGTGGCGAAAGTATGACTTTAATTAAGGAATACGAGGAATTGTCCGATCGCCTTGTCCATGAGCCAGAAAATCTGGATACTATTATGGAACGTTTGTCAAGGGTTTCGCAACAAATTGATAAACTTGCCGCCTGGGATTTAGAAACCAATGCTAAAGTTATTTTAAGTAAACTGGGCATCGATAATTTTAATGCTCGCGTGGGAGATTTATCGGGGGGATATCGCAAAAGAATCGCCATCGCTACCGCACTTTTAGCCGATCCTGACTGTTTATTGATGGATGAACCCACCAACCATTTAGACGCACTTTCCGTGGAGTGGTTACAGAGTTATTTGTCCCGTTTTCGGGGAGGATTATTATTAATTACTCATGATCGCTATTTTCTCGATCGAGTGACTAATCGCATCATTGAAATCGATCGGGGAGACTTATCTACTTATGCCGGTAATTATGCCTATTATCTAGAAAAAAAAGCTTTAGCGGAAGAATCGATCGCCAGTAGTCAACGCAAACACGCGGGAGTTTTACGACGGGAATTAGAATGGTTATCCCGGGGACCAAAAGCGCGCAGCACCAAACAAAAAGCGCGGATTGATCGCATTCAGTCCATGGGGAATAAGGAATTTAAACAGGTGGAGGGAAAAGTCGATATTGCCACCGCAGGAAGACGCATCGGCAAAAAAGTTATTGAACTAGAAAATATCTCGAAAGCTTACGGAGATCGCACTTTAATTAAAGATTTTACCTATATTTTTACCCCCGAAGATCGCATTGGTGTTATTGGCAGTAATGGGGTAGGAAAATCTACTCTCATGGATATTATTACTGGGAAAATTCTCCCCGATTCAGGCACGGTTGACATCGGTTCCACTATTCATATTGGTTACTTTGATCAACAATCCGATGATCTCAATATCAATGAAAATCAAAGAGTGATCGAATATCTGAAAAGTGTGGCCGAATTAGTCAAAACCCTAGACGGCAGCGTGATTACCGCTTCCCAGATGTTAGAAAAATTTCTCTTTCCTCCCGATCAACAGTATGCACCAATTTATAAACTTTCTGGAGGAGAAAGACGACGCTTATTTTTACTACGAGTTTTGATGAGTGCGCCTAATGTTTTAATCTTAGATGAACCCACCAATGATCTCGATGTCCAGACTTTAGCAATTTTAGAAGAATATTTAGAGGACTTTAACGGTTGTGTGATTGTTGTTTCCCATGATCGCTATTTTCTTGATCGAGTAGTTGATACTATTTTTGCCTTTGAAACTGGGGGTAATATCCGTCAATATCCTGGTAATTATTCCCTTTATCTCGATCAGAAAAAAGAGGAGGAGGAACCAAAAGAAAAAAAAGTCACCCCAAAAACTGTTAAAGCTTCTCCGTCACCCGTCAATAAGAAAATCTCTTTTAAAGAGAAAAAAGAATACGAAGATATCGAAAAACAAATACCAATTTTAGAAGCAAAAAAAGCTGAAATTGAAAAGGTACTTTATGGAGAACCCCTAGAAGATTTTACTAAAATAACCGACCTTACCGAAGAATTAGCTCAATTAAGTCAAAAAATTGATAATTTAACTGATCGCTGGTTAGAATTAGCGGAAAAATTAGGCTAGGATAATCCCTATTTTCCCGATCGATTTAGTTAAAACTGAGTGATAATTTCTGGTGAATCATCCTCATCCATGACCAGATCTACCGACTCCACCCGCAACAGTGCCAAATTATCGTTAACCACCCCTTGAAGATAGATTTCCCCCATCCCTTCACCCCCCAGATCGATCGAGCCAAAAACTTGACCAGTTTTGGTATTAAAATTAAACTGAAAATAATTAGCCGAGGAAATTCCCTCGCTGACATTATCGTATTTAGCGATCTCTTGACCACTGTTATCATAAAAAGATACCTGAAAATTTTCTAAAACTTGCATTTTTCCCGAACCTTTTTCTGAAAAGATAGTCGGGGCCGTTTTTTCATCATAACTAAAAGAACCTTTAGCTGTATAACCTTGATTTCCCGACCATTGAAAATCGATCGTCACTGCTAAAACCCCCTGGCTATTTATGTTAGCAACTAAAAGCCAAGCTAATAGTAAAATCAATATCATCTTTTTCATTAGTCGGTTATTTCAGTTCCAGCAGTTATCCTAATGGTGAGGTACGAAGTCTCTGGTTTTGGAGAACAGGGAACAGCAGACCCTAGCTAGTCTTCCAGAGATGATGTCAAATCCAAGCATACTTCATCTTTTTGTCAGGCGGTAAAGATGGCTTTACTTAATACTATTTTATCACTGCCCGGAATGAAATCGCTGATCGCCTCGATTCCCAAATTGCCACTGTTGAAGATAAAATTATCGCTACCATTATCACCGGTGAGTAAATCATCGCCTCAACCAGCAATTAAACTATCGTTTCCGTCTTGGCTGGTTAATTGATCATTGCCACCACCACCAGTTAGAGTATTATTAAGGCTATTCCCAGTTAGTCGAGCATTACTGGTATGGTCAATAATATTTTCAATAGTTTTATTTGCGGAAAAAGTCAATTTTAGATGATTGGTGACGGCGGTTTGGATTGTAGTAACGCCTAAGTTCACTCGTGCCGCAGTATTTGTCCAGGTAAAGTCGAGGGTATCGATACCGCCGGTGGTATCGCGCACCTAAATGAAATGTAAAAACCCTCCGTTTGCCGTCGTGCTACACTTGACTTCTAGAGCCTACCCGTTCACAAATCAATTAGGCGCACTATAGTTTCTTGGATAGTATCGCTTCCTGATGGGGTTGAAGCATTAAAACAGTAAATATCGTTACCATTAGCGCCAGCGAGGATATTGTTACCGCTATTACTGGTCATTTTATTGTCACCAGCGTTACCTGTACCATTAATATTATTAGTCCCAATTAGTTTGAGGTTTTCGACTTCCCTGTTTCCCCATTCTCCATTCATAATTCACATACCTAAGTAGAAAGGCACAATTATTTGTAGGATGGGTTAGCGGTAGCTTAACCCATGCGGGCTGCTAATTCTCTCGCAGAATTTAAGCAGTCTTTGGCTAAAATCAATATCTAGAAAACGGGTTTCTTTGAGAAACTATTTAGAAAACGGGTTTCTTCGAGAAATCCGTTTTCTTTCTGTTGCAGTCAATGTCATGACTTTTCCCCTGTTGCCGATTCTTCCTGCTGTTGACGATGTTTTGTTCAATTTCGCTGAATCTGATGGCTTGAGTCAAGTTAATCAGGTGGCTGGTGCGAGAAATCAAGGTTTAACTGCACCGAATTTAATTTGATTTTCTCTGATTCATGAATAAACCTGATGAAAAAAAAAAAAAAAAAATAAGCATATTTTATATTCTATTGACGGTAGAAAAAAACGCTTTCAAAATGGTAGAGACGGTTAATCGATGATTTGACAGTCTTCAAGCTTAACCTAGACTGGCTGCGGTTGTGGAAAACAGGCTGAATTGCACTGAATAAATAATACTAAAGCAGCTTGTGGGCAATGTCCACCCTAGACCACTTACCAAGAACCCTTGCATTATGTCTCGCCAAACTAATCTCAACCAGTCCGTAGTTTTCCTCGATGCTGGTGTTACCGATTATCAAAGTCTCCAAGCTGGGGTAATCCCTGGACTCGCCACCGTTATTCTCTCTGCCAATCAAGACGGAATCGAACAAATCACCGCTTTTTTACAACAAAATCCCCAGATTACCACCATTCACCTCGTCTCTCATGGTGCGCCAGGATGCTTATATTTAGGGAATTGTCAACTCAATTTAACAAATATTTACGATTATCGCCAACAGTTACAGAGTTGGGCAAAGATTAATCGTATTCTACTTTACGGTTGTCAGGTCGCGGCGGGAGATGCAGGAGAAGAATTTATTGAGAAGTTGCATCAGTTGACAGGTGCGACGGTGATGGCTTCAGCGACACCTACGGGAAGTAGTAAATGGGGAGGAGATTGGGATTTAGAGGCAATAGTTTCTCGCACTGAAAGTGAGCAAAATTTGAATATTTCCTTGGCGTTTGATGGGGAGACTTTAGCGACTTATGAGGGAGTATTTGCTCTTTCTTTAGTGGGTAATTATGATACTCCTGGCGAGGCTCATGATGTGAAAGTAGTGGGGAACTATGCTTATGTAGCTGATTTTAGTTTAGGGCTGCAAATCATCGACATCAGCACCCCAGATACTCCCACTCTTGTGGGTAATTATGATACTTCTGGCTCCGCTCAGGATGTGCAAGTAATCGGTAATTACGCTTATGTAGCTGATTATGAGTCAGGACTGCAAATTATCGATGTCAGTAACCCAGAAAACCCCACTCTGAAAGGCAATTATTCTGATTGGCCTCTTGGTGGGGCTTATGGGCTGGAGGTAGTGGGAAACTACGCTTATGTAGCTAGTGATTATCAAGGACTGACAATCATCGACATCAGCAATCCAAGCAACCCCACTCTCATCGGCAATTATGATACTTCTAGTCGGGCTTTGGAAGTCCAAGTAATCGGTAATTACGCATATGTAGCTGATTATGAGTCAGGACTGCAAATTATCGATATCAGTAACCCAGAAAACCCGACTCTGAAAGGTAATTATGATACTCCTGGCATTGCTAGTGATGTGGAAGTAGTAGGTAATTACGCATATCTAGCTGATGGTTGGGATGGGGGACTGCAAATTATTGACATCAGCAACCCTACCAACCCCATTTTCATTGGCAATTATGATACTAACGGCGTTGCTAATGATGTGGAAGTAGTGGGAAATTACGCATATCTAGCTGATGATATGGCAGGACTGAAAATCATTGACATTAGCAACCCGACTAACCCCACTCTCATCGACTATTACGATGATTTTTCTACCGTTGCTTATGGTGTGGAAGTAGTCGGTAATTACGCATATCTAGCTGATTATTTTGACGGTTTAAAGATTATTGATGTCAGTAACTTCAATAACCCATCACCTTTACCAAGTGTCACCTTAGCAGTTTCCAGCACCAGTGTTACTGAAGATGGAACAACTAATTTAGTTTACACTTTCACCCGCACAGGAGACACAACCAATCTTTTGACGGTCAATTTTACAACAGTCGATGATACAGACTGGTGGAAAACAGCCATCTTTAATACAGATTACAGTCAAACTGGTGCAGCCAGTTTCCCAAGTTTCCCAAGTGAAACAGGGACAGTGACTTTCGCTGCTAATTCTGCGACTGCAACTGTAACAATTGACCCCACAGCAGATACCACAGTTGAAGATGACGAAACCGTCAGCTTAACCCTCACTTCTGGGACTGACTATACAGTTGGGACAACTACTCCAGTGACGGGGATGATTCTCAATGATGATACCAGTGTTACTCTTCAGGTTGTTCCTAGTCTTGTTACCGAAGATGGGACAAGCAACTTAGTTTACTACTTCTACCGCGACGGTGTAACAACCAATGCTTTGACAGTTAACTATACAGTTGGGGGTACAGCTACCTTTAATACAGATTACAGTCAAACTGGTGCAGCCAGTTTTACCAGTACAACAGGGACAGTTACTTTCGCCGCTAATGCTACTACTGCTACCGTAACAATTGACCCGACAGCAGATAATATGGCTGACCCGGATGAAACTGTAACTTTAACCCTCGCGACCGGGACTGGTTATACAGTGGGGACGACCACCACTGTGACGGGAACAATTAATGACGATATCAACCCCCCTACCCCCACTTTCATCAGCAAATATGATACTCCTGGATGGGTTTGGGGTTTGAAAGTAGTGGGGAATTACGCATATTTGGCTGATTGGACTTCAGGACTGCAAATCATCGACATCAGCAACCCCACTAACCCTACTTTCAAAGGCAATTATGATACTGACGCTGCTTATGGTGTCGAAGTAGTCGGGAATTACGCTTATATAGCTGATGGGAGTTCAGGACTACAAATCATCGACATCAGTAACCCTACTAATCCCACTTTCATCGGCAATTATGATAATTTTGGTGCGGTTCTTGGTGTGCAAGTAGTTGGAAATTACGCATATCTGGTTAATAATGGGGCTTCATCACTGGAAATCATCGACATCAGCAATCCCACGAACCCCACATTAAAAGGCAGTTATGATGATGATTCTGACCCTGCTTTTGGTTTACAGGTAGTAGGAAATTACGCATATCTAGCTGATGGAGAGTCGGGACTGAAAATTATCGACATCAGCAATCCCACTAATCCCATCTTAAAAGGCAGTTATGATACTTCTTATGCTTTTGGTGTGCAAATAGTCGGTAACTATGCTTATGTAGCTGATTGGGGTTCAGGACTGCAAATCATTGACATCAGCAATCCCACCAACCCCATATTAAAAGGCAGTTATTATAGTTCTGGCCAGGCTGCTAATGTGCAAGTAATCGGTAACTACGCATATCTAGCTGCCCAGTCGGGGGGTTGGGGGGGTTATGGACTACAAATCATCGACATCAGCAACCCTACTAATCCCACTATCAAAGGTAATTATCAAAACTTTTACTCTCCTTTGTCATCTGCGTATATAGTCCGTGATGTGCAAGTAGTTGGTAATTATGCTTATGCCGCCGGTTCAAACTCTTCTGGTGCAGGCGGATTGCAGATTATTGATGTGAGTGACTTCAATGATGTCAATGAATCTCCCACAGATGTCACCCTATCTAACAACAGCGTCGCGGAAAACTCACCCCTGAATACTCTCATCGGTAACTTCACCACGACTGACCCCGATACGGGTAATACCTTCAACTATAGCTTAGTTACTGGTATAGGTTCCACTGATAACAGTCTCTTTA
>SFBL01000145.1 GCA_007095785.1 Microcystis aeruginosa Ma_SC_T_19800800_S464 | reverse complement strand
GACTCTGTGTAAGACAGTACATGGTTTTTTAACTGTGGTATGCGACGGTGGTGGAAGCAGAAACTTAAATCGTGAGGTTTAGGAATCGCCGCACTTTTAGGGCGGCGAGGATGTCAAAATCATAGAAAGAATTGAAAAAACAGGAAGCGATCGAGTCTTCCTGATTTTTGTCTCTAAACCGTGCTGAGACGAAATTCTTGCCCGAATCGAGTCAGGTTTCACTATTTACCCAATCTATGCTAAATCCTAATCTCGCGGCGATCAAACTTTCCCAAGAGGAGATTCAACGCTACTCTCGACACATTATTCTGCCCGAAGTGGGCTTAGAAGGTCAAAAAAAACTAAAAGCCGCCAGTGTTCTCTGCATCGGCACCGGGGGACTCGGTTCCCCGCTTTTACTCTATCTAGCGGCGGCTGGCATCGGTAGAATCGGTATTGTTGACTTCGATATCGTCGATAGTTCCAATCTGCAACGTCAAATTATTCACGGCACTTCTTGGGTAGGCAAACCGAAAATTGTTTCCGCTAAGGACAGAATTCTAGAAATTAACCCCTATTGTCAGGTGGATTTGTACGAAACCCGCATAAGTTCCGAAAATGCCCTTGACATTTTAGCCCCCTATGATGTAGTTATCGACGGGACCGATAATTTCCCCACCCGTTATCTGACTAATGATGCTTGTGTTCTTCTCGACAAACCCAACGTCTATGGCTCAATTTTCCGCTTTGAAGGACAGGCAACCGTTTTTAACTACCAAGGCGGTCCCAACTACCGCGATCTCTATCCCGAACCGCCACCACCGGGGATGGTTCCCTCCTGTGCCGAAGGCGGCGTTTTAGGGGTTTTACCCGGAGTAATCGGCACAATTCAAGCCACAGAAGCCATTAAAATTATCCTCGGCGCTCCGGATACCCTCAGTGGTCGTTTACTGCTTTACAATGCTTGGGAAATGAAATTCCGCGAGTTAAAATTGCGTCCGAATCCCATCCGTCCCGTCATTGAAAAACTAATTGATTACGAACAATTCTGCGGTATTCCGCAAGCGAAAGCACAAGAAGCAGCAGAACAGCAAAAAATGACAGAAATGACCGTAGTAGAGTTAAAAGCACTAATTGACAGCAATGCCAATGATTACATTCTCATCGATGTGCGTAATCCCAACGAGTACCAAATCGCTAATATCCCCAACTCGGTGTTAATTCCCCTACCCGATATCGAAAATGGTGCGGCAATTCCCAAAATTAAGGAATTAGTCAACGGTTATCGTCTTATCGCCCATTGTAAGATGGGGGGACGTTCCGCTAAAGCCCTCGCTATACTCAAAGAGGCAGGTATCGAAGGAATTAACGTCAAAGGTGGCATCAGTGCCTGGAGTCGTGAAGTCGATTCCACTGTACCAGAATACTAATTTTGGCCCTTGGGTTTTGGGGTGTTAGGGTGTTAGGGTTTTGGGGTATTAGTCAAATTCCCCCATCTCCCCATCTCCCCATTCCCCCATCTCCCCACTTCATAATTCATAATTCATAATTTATAATTCCCTCTCCCCATTCCCCCATCTCCCCATTCCCCCATCTCCCTGTTTCCTGTTCCCCGTGAATCTGTTAAGATCAAGGCCAGTTAGCCTTAAAATCTTGGGTGTGAGCAAACAATGAAAAACCATATTAAAAAAATTGCTAGTTGGAGCGCGATCGCTACTATTTCCCTTGGCTTAGTAGAAATGAACCGAACAGCGATCGCATTTGGCAACAATAATCAATTTAGTGCCTGTATCAGTCAGATTGTCGGCACGGGGGTGAGTCCCCAAGATGCCGCCACCGCTTGTTCAGAAGCATTAATTCCTAAAGAATTATCCCGGTGTGTGGTGATGATTAAATCCAAAACCCCGATCGATGGTAATCTGGCTCTGCAAGCTTGTTTTCAAGTGCGTCGTCCTATTGACCTAGGTAATTGTGTAGTCGATATCCATCGCGCTGCCCCCTTATTTGCCACTAATTCCCTCAAACAAACGGAAACAGCCAAGGAACCTGATAAATTAGG
The DNA here is from genome assembly GCA_007095785.1 of Microcystis aeruginosa Ma_SC_T_19800800_S464. GTDB lineage: Bacteria > Cyanobacteriota > Cyanobacteriia > Cyanobacteriales > Microcystaceae > Microcystis > Microcystis aeruginosa_E. The sequence continues at coordinate 11,774 of SFBL01000145.1, read as the reverse complement.
GATTTCTAAACAGGTTTTAGATTCCTGTCGTCAAAGTTTATTACCCGGTCGCTTTTCCGAGTGCGTTATCGCTGTCAGTCGTGGTGCGGACAAAAATAATCCCTCCCAAGCTTTACAAACCTGTTTAAGTGCCGAGGATTTCCCCAGAGATCTATTCCCCAGTTATCCCCAAAATCAAGACCAGAGACCTTAATCAAGATTATTTCTAGGAATTTGCTAGATTCCCTACCCAAACTCATAGGGGGGTAGGGAAGGATAAACTTGACGCTGATTTGGTAGGAGCTAGAAACATTGCCCTCAGAGCCTTACTTAGGGTATGCTGAAAAACTTTTTCAGCATACCCTAATTACTGATTGGGTGTCACCTGATCGATAACCTTGAGAGTGCCGTCATCCTTAACAGTCCAGACATCGTAACTACCGACCACATCGCCATTTTCATCGATATCCACATTGCCACTGGCCCCCTGATAGTTAATATCCTCGCCTTTGCGAATCATTTCCATGGCTTGACAAGCATCGGTTACTTCCGTCCCCGGTCCGTTAGCCACCTCACGAATCTTGCTTTGAATCCCTTCACCAGTGTTAGATTTAGCCGCCTCAGCTGCTAACATCAATAAAACCGCCGCGTCCCAAGTATGGGGAACAAAAGCGGTGACATCCTTGCCAGTTTTTTCCTTCCAGACAGTAGTAAAAGCGCTTAAAGCTTGACCGTCGGCCCCGGGGACTGTGCCTAGGGCGCCGGCAATAATTGACTTACCATCGGTTCCTTTCCCCACCTGTTTGGTGAAATCTTCCGAATAAACCCCATCGGTGAGGAGGACGGTAACTCCTTTGGTCAATCCCTGTTTATAGGCCGCTTGTAGTAATAAACTGCCCGTTTCAGCGTAAAGGACTGCCGCTACAGCATCCGGTTGGTTAGCGAAGGCAGCCGCCGCTTCACTATCGAGAGTGGCAGCTTTCGGGTCATAACGGACAGGATTTTGCTTATTAGTGATAGTGCCGCCTAATTTATCGAAAGCGCTCACGAATTCCCGCTCAAATCCGACTCCATAATCGTTATTGATCACGACGGTGGCCACATCTTGAAAACCCTTTTTCTTAGCTAGGACTGCTAAAGCTTGAGCTTGGTAGGTGTCTGGGGGAGCCGTCCGCGCCCAAAAACCTTGAAAATCGCCTTTTTTCGCCCTGTCAGTAAATACAGGACTGGTGCTACCCGGAGAGACTAACATAACTTTATTTCTCACCGCCACATCGACGGCTGCTCCTGAGACGCTACTGGCAAAGGAACCGACCACAGCGGCTACTTTATCCACCTCCGCTAGTTTTGTCATCGCTGAAGCACCAGCAGCAGGATCGGTTTGGTCATCTTCTTTCACGAGGGTGACGGGTTTGCCATTGACTCCACCACAGGCATTGATAGTCTCTACCGCTAGGGCGGCTGCTTCGGGCATATTTTGACCAATAGCGGCTAAATCTCCGGTAATGGGCAGTAAAGCCCCTAATTTTAAGCCTTGATCACTGTTATCTGGGGTTTGGGCATTATTACAAGCGGTTAAAAAATTAGCTAAGAGGCTGATGCTCAGGGTTAGGGCTAGGGGCGATCGAATATATCTCTGCATGGCGTTAAGATCAAGGATGAGTTAAGGTTGCAAGACTGAAAAACCCGGACTGGGAAAATTCTAATCGATGTTAGCATTCTCTCCAAATCAAACAGGTTTCCATCTTAATTTAGATATTGATGGAAAAAATGGCTAATTTGTTCGATCTATGCCGTCCGGTGTGGGGTGTGGGAAGTTTTTTCAGTGTTGCCAAAGGCACGGCGTAGCCGTCCAGTGATCAGTAAACAGTAAACAGTGAACAGTGAACTGAAAACGGTTCTTTTTGTTTGTGTTAGGCAATGGAGGGGGTTATAAGGGATGAAACCCTTATATAGAAAGACATTGATGGAATCTTGGTCAATTATTTTCCCTCTCTAACGAACTAATCAATTAAGTCTCTTGCCAGATAAGAATTTAGTCGATTTATGCCACCCGATCGAAGCAGACCAAGTAACGAAGAATCCTGAAAACTCGCATCTGATAACTGGTAACTGATAACTGATAACTGATAACTGAAAACCCCACTTAGGAAGCTTTGGCTAAAACGGTGTTCTGGTTTAAAAACTGAATCGCCGTTTGGTATTGACTATCTTTTTCGGTGCCGATTTCCTCATAGGTGATCGGTTCCTGTGCCACCACTTGATCCGGCATAATTCCTAACTTATGAATATCATGGTGGGCGGGAGTCTCATATTTGGCAACAGTAATCGCTAATCCTGCCCCATCGGGTAACTCGAATAGGGACTGAATTAATCCCTTACCGAAAGTCTTTTCTCCCACTAAAATCCCCCGTTGATTATCCTGTAATGCCCCCGCTAAAATCTCGCTGGCGCTGGCGGTTCCCTGATTGACTAAAACTACTAAAGGCGCCTCGGTTAGAGCATTGCCAGCAGCGGCAAAACTATCGGCAATTCCCTCACGATTAACCGTATAAACGATCGTTCCCTGATTAATCCACATCCGGGCGATTTCTATGCCCGCTTGCAGTAAACCACCAGGGTTATTTCTTAAATCCAAAATATAACCCTTGGCTCCTTGTTTTTGTAAATTCGTCACCGCTTCCGAGACTTCTTTGGCAGCGTTAGCACTAAATTGATTTAAGCGCACATAACCGATCGGCAAGGAACTAGAATTTTTATCTAAAACCGCTACCACTGGACTTAAAGAAATGCGTTGACGGGTTAAAGATAGGGTTTTTGGTTGACTTTTTTGATCGGGAAGAATGACTAAGGAAACTTCTGTTCCGGGAGTTCCGCGCATTTTGGCCGCTGCTGCATCGAGGGTTAAAGTAGTAGTATCGATGCCATCAATAAACAAAATGCGATCGTGGCTAGTCAAACCAGCAGCCTCAGCAGGAGAACCGGCAAGGGGGGCCACCACTTCTAAGTAACCATTGTCGGGATTGATATTAATTTGCAGTCCTACCCCCGATAATTCCCCCGTGGTGCTAATTTGTAGGTTATGGTATTGATCCGGTCGCAAGAGACGGGTAAAGGGTTCATCGAGAGTAGCTAACATCTGTTCGATCGCATTGTAGGCCGCCGTCCGATCGTTGAGGGGTTTTTTGATGAATTGTTCCCGCACCTGCCACCAGTTTTGATGATTAAATGTGTCATCATAATAAGATTGGTTGACTAATCGCCAAGATTGCAGTAGTAATTTTTGTTCTTCGCTAAAGGCGGCTGCTGTGGGTGTCCATGCCATCCAAGTTAGACAAAACCAAAATCCCACCAATAATCCCACCCACAACGATTTTTTTCTCATCTTGCTTCTCTTATAAATCAAGTGCTGATCTGCTGATTATTTTCAGTATAGTCTTTTCTCTGAAATCGATTCTTATCTGGCAACTCTTTCCCTTCAAGGGATTCCCATAAAAAAAGAGGGTAGTTAACTATAACTACCCAAAAAATTCTACTAGATCGGTGCCATTAAGCGATCGCTTAATTTCTCAGTAACTAGACAGCCACAACTTTTTTGCTGACTTGGGTTAATTGCCCTTTAGCATATTTGGCTGCGTAATCATCAAGGGACATTTGTTTGATTTTGCTGGCGTTACCGGCGGTACTAAATTGTTGATAGCGATCGGCACAAACTTTCTGCATATAAGTGATCGAGGGTTTCAGGAAGAAACGGGGATCAAACTCTTTCGGGTTGCTGAATAGCGCTTCCCGAACTGCGGCAGTAATTGCTAAACGGCAGTCGGTGTCGATATTGATTTTACGCACACCACTCTTGATGCCTTTTTGGATTTCTTCCACGGGAACACCGTAGGTTTCAGGGATAGCGCCACCGAATTGGTTGATTAATTCGAGGAGATCTTCGGGAACCGAGGAAGAACCGTGCATGACCAAGTGAGTATTGGGTAAGCGGTTATGAATTTCTTCAATGCGGCTAATAGCGAGAATTTCGCCGGTGGGTTTGCGGGTAAATTTGTAAGCGCCGTGGCTAGTACCAATGGCTACTGCTAAAGCATCTACTTGGGTTCTTTCGACGAAATCCACCGCTTCATCGGGATCGGTTAACAGCATCGAGTGATCTAATTCCCCTTCAAAACCGTGGCCATCTTCCGCTTCTCCTTTACCGGTTTCTAGGGAACCTAAACAACCCAGTTCTCCTTCCACACTAGCACCGATCGAGTGGGCAACTTTTACCACTTCAGCAGTAACGTTAACGTTGTACTCGTAGGTGGCGGGAGTTTTAGCATCCGCTTCTAAGGAACCATCCATCATAACACTGGTGAAACCGTTACGGATCGCCGAGTAGCAGGTGGCGGGTTCATTACCGTGATCTTGGTGCATCACGATGGGGATATGAGGATAGGTTTCCACCGCGGCGGTGATCAGGTGACGCAGGAAGTTTTCCCCTGCATATTTGCGCGCACCGCGAGAAGCTTGTAGGATAACGGGGCTGTCGGTGGCTGCCGCCGCTTGCATGATCGCTTGGATCTGCTCCATATTATTTACGTTAAAAGCGGGGATGCCATATCCGTTCTCAGCCGCGTGATCCAACAATAACCGCATGGGGACGAGTGCCATATCCTTTACTCCTTAATCTATTTCTTGTTTTTTGTCTCTTTAAATTCAAGAAAGTTAATTCTCTTACCTGTTAATCTTAAGATAGTTTTTACACTTTGACGATCCCCAAAAAAAATTTTTTCGGGTTTCGTCCTAAGATGACCACAATCTCCGTTGCGCTGGTCCTTTAAGTAGTTCGTGTGTATTAAATAGCAGCTGGGGAATCGGCAATTTTTCCGGGCAGCGAGGTAAACAATCACCGCATTCAGTACAATTATTGGCCTTGCGTCCGGGGAACCAATGACCGGCATTTTCCAGCATTCGATAGCGATACTGGCCAAAATCGGTCATTTCGTAAGCTACTGCCAGATTCCGCAGTCTCAACACTTCAGGGATATTAATATTTTCGGGACAGGGTAAACATTGATAACATTGGCTACATAAATCTGTAGCCAATTTATCGGTTAAATGTGTCTCTAAACGCTTAAAAACGGCAATTTCTGCCGCATCTAGGGGCTGATCTCCTTCGCATACGTTAATAATTGCCTCTAATTCCTCCGGTATCGCTGCCCCGACGCTGAGGGTATTAATGCGCGGATCGCTCAATAAAAAGCGATAATTTAGCTCTAGGGGTGAAAAAGGGGCGCATAATTCCTCTAGCTTCTTGGGAGGTCTGTGGAGACCACCTCCCTTATCAGCAGGGGAGATAATAAACACACCCATGTCCTTTGCTCGGGCTAAAGCGATCGCTGGTTGCTGTCTTTGCCAAAAAAAATAGTAGTGGATATTGACAAAAGCGAAGAAATCTGTATTGATTGTCTCCAGAATAATTTCTAGGGGTGCATGGGTAGAAAAGCCAATATGGCCGATTTTTCCAGCTTCTTGGGCGAGAAAAACTGCTTTCATGCAGCCTTGTGGGTCTTTAATCCAGTTTAAATGCTCGCGGGTATTAATACCGTGAATTGCTAGACAATCGAGGTAATTTAATTGTAATCGTTCTAGGGATTCGGCGATCGCTTTTTCCATAGTTTGGCGATCGGGAGTGGGGACTAATTTCGTGGTCAGATAAACCCGCTCCCGCACCCCTTGACGCTGCAGGTAGCGACCGAGAAAAACTTCGCTATTACCGTAACCTCTGGCCGTTTCTAGGTGATTAATCCCCAATTCTAGGGCGCGATCGACTGTTGCAGTAAACACCGACTCTGAGGACAAACAGCGCATTGTCCCCAGAGAAAACAGCGAAAATTGCCAATTAGTACGGCCAAATCGTCGATAACGCATTGATTCAGTTATCAGTTATCAGTTAGAAGGTATTGGGTGATGGGGTGTGGGGTGATGGGGAAATGGGGAAATGGGGAAATGGGGAGAATAAATAAAAATAATCTCCTGTCTCCTGACTACTGGCTCCTAACTCCTGCCTTCTGCCTCCTGAATGTTCACTGATCACTAAAATCACCGCGACGTTGGATCAGGTCTGAGGGGCTAAGATTGGAGACGAAATTGCGAAAAGCTTGACGTTCCTCTTCATCAGCGTCACGATCGACCGGGATAGAAGCGGAAGCGATCACTTCTTCCATTACCCAGACAGGACTGTTGGTACGCAGGGCAATAGCGATCGCATCACTGGGACGACAATCGATTTCTTTTTTGACTTCGCCGCGCTGGAGACAGAGAACAGCATAAAAGGTATTATCTTGGAGAGAATGGATGATAATCTTTTCTAAATCCATGTCCCAAACTTTAAAAATATTAGCGATCAAATCGTGGGTGAGGGGACGAGGGGGTTTTTGTTGTTCGAGGACGGTGATAATGGCCTTAGCCTGATCTTGTCCGATGTAGATAGGTAGGGCGCGACGCTCGGAACCATCCTTGAGTAGTACAATGGGACTGCGAGTGATAGCGTCTAGGGCAATTCCAGCGACTTTCATTTCGATCATGACTATGGCTTCTCCAAGATAGAGATTCAGCTAGGGAAGGAGTGGGAAAGCAACCTGAGTAATATAGTGCTTAGTTACACTCACAGTATGCCCTAAGATGGCAGAGATTAGCCTCATCTTTAACGAAAAAAATACATCACCTGCCGTCAGGAGATAGGGTGATAGGGGTTTAGGGGTTTAGGGGTTTAGGGGTTTTGGGGTTTTGGGGTTTAGGGGTTTAGGGGTTTTGGGGTGATAGGGTGGGGTTTAGGGGTGTTAGGGGTTTAGGGTGTTAGGGTGTTGGGATTTTAGGGTTTTAGTTGAAATTCCCCCACTTCCCCACTTCCCCACCTCCCCACCTCCCCACTTCCCCACTTCCCCACCTCCCCACTTCCCCACTTCCCCACCTCCCCACTTCCCAACTAAATTACTTAATTTGTGCTACGATAATAGTTTTGGGATAAATTCAAATAGGAGCAGACTGTCTGTATGTCTCGTTATAGAGGACCGCGCTTGCGCGTTGTGCGTCGTTTAGGGGAATTACCGGGCCTAACCCGTAAAAATGCCCGTCGTGCCTATGCACCAGGGCAACATGGCCAGGCCCGGAAAAAACGTTCAGAATATGCCATTCGTCTAGAAGAAAAACAAAAACTGCGTTTTAACTACGGTGTCAGCGAAAAACAATTAGTTCGCTATGTCCGCAAAGCTCGCCGGGCTACCGGTTCCACTGGTCAAGTGCTGCTGCAACTCTTAGAAATGCGTCTTGATAATACCGTTTTCCGTCTCGGTATGGCTGGGACAATTCCGGGGGCGCGACAATTAGTCAATCACGGTCACGTCACCGTTAACGGTAGAGTTGTGGATATTGCCAGTTATCAGTGCCGTCCGGGTGATGTGATTGGAGTCAGAAATCAAGAGCGTTCCCAGGATCTAGTCAAAAGAAATATGGAATACCCCGGTTTAGCCAACCTGCCGAGTCATTTGGAATTTGACAAAAATACCCTTGTGGGCAAAGTTAATGGCGTTGTGGAAAGAGAATGGATTGCCCTCTCGATTAATGAACTGTTAGTAGTGGAATACTACTCTCGGAAAGTCTAGGAAAAAAGCCTTTTCCAGACACCTTGAGGACGCAATTGGCAGCGTCCTTATTTTATTCACTAAATTTAGTATTTTTGAGGGTATATGTCCCAAGGCTTCGGTAAAAATAGACTCGCCTAATGCCCTTGCTGTATATCCCCCTTCTGGTGCATCTTCCACTAAAAAAACTATTTCTGTCATATTTCCTTCTTGACTCTCTAAATTTTTGCAGTAATTTTAATTATAGTTTGTTTAGTTTTTTAGATAGCACTTTTTAAAGCTTACAAGATTAGCATTCGCCGTTTATCAACCCTAATCGCCTCTTTATTGCCAAAATGTAGTTAAACAAAGTGCAACCCAACACCAACCAAATAAATTAATAGTTGATCCTGTTGGGTTTCGTGCCTCAACCCAACCTACCAGAGCGGCGATCGCATTGTTATCTTAAATCGCTGTAAACATCCAATAGGAAATGATCAACTAAATCCTGAATTAAATCACAATCCTTTTTGAATTTTTGGTCAGCATAATCAATTAGCTTCTGTTTAGATAATTCATTAGGGGCATTGTCAGCTTCTTTGAGTCCCCTTGAGTACATCTGGACGGCATCTTTAATTCGCTCAAACATTTTTGCACTAAATGATTGATAAATTGTTGCTATACGCTCTTTTGTTTGTGCATTTAGATAGATTCTTTTTTGAGATAGTGCTGCGGCTATTTGCATTTTTAGGTCTTCTCTTTGTGCTTTAGCTAATTCTTGAGCATCTATTTCTCCATTTAATAGCTCTTCTTTATGAGTTGTGATAGAAGTAGGTTCAAATCGAACAAGCGAAATTTCACTATTATTAAATAGCATAATTTTTACCTTTAAATAAAGTTAGCTTTTAAGTTAATTATAGCAATCTATTTATTTGCTGTCAACAGAGTTAAAAATGTCCATAATATCTTCTTGAGTTGCAGTCTTGCTTGTGCCATTATCTTGATAGTTTTGTGACTTATTTTTCACTTTAGGGGTTGAAAAACTAGATTTCCATAAATCATCTATTGGAGTTCTACCTTGTAAATTTTTACTAGAGTTACTCTTGGGCTTTGTTTGAGGATTTGGAATATTGACCGTAGTTGTTCTATAGCTATGTGAAGTTGCTTCTTCTTCTGCTTTTTTCCTTTCTACTTCTGTTTTGAATTTAGTAAGGCGTTCATTACACAAAGATTCGTAAACTCTTTCTACTTCATGTTCAAATTGGTCTTGAACGTCCTTCAGTCTATTTATCATACTCTGGCTCATGGCATCCTCATTAAAAACAGTATAGTAAACTTCATTGGCAGACTTATTCATAGCATATTTCATTTTTTCTTGATCTTTAGCTTCATGTTCTAACCGCTCTAATGCTTTACTGTAGGAATCATCAGTAAACACTAAAGTCTTAATTAAAACAGCCCCTGATCCCATGAGTGCAGTAACGGCAAAAAACAAAAAACTAAGTAGATTATCCGTCCAACGAGCCTCGTTCATAATGTAGTTGAACTGATCAGGAAATTTCAATTCTGCTTTGGTAAAATCCCCCTGTTCAAAATCTTGTTTTCCTTGAATTAATCTCTCTCTATCTTCTTCAAGAGGAGTCTTACCTTCTAAAGCTTCTTTAAGAGCCTGTTGAGCTAATTTTTCTCCGTTAATAAATTCCCAATTAGGTTTAGGTTGTCCAGAAACAACCGTGGTTCTTAACTTTGGATTTTCAGAGTAGTAACGTAGGTCTTTTTTAGCTTTATCAATAGTTTCTTCTTGAGCGTCAATTTTTTGATCTATTTGTTGAATTTTTTGATTAACCTTCTCAATATTCTTAACTTGAATTGCTCCAATTAGCATAAAAGTACTAAGTGGTACAGTAAGAATACTAGAAAAAGCAATGTTAATAGCTAATTTCACCCAAAAGGTTGCGCTGAATTTATCTCTAAAAGAACTATTATTGCCTTTCTTTCCCTCTTGACTAGAAAAACCTAGAATACTACGATCCATTCCCCACATAAACCCTCCTGCTAGGATGGCTCCAAAAATGCCTCCAGTAGGTGAACCAAGGGAAATTAAAATAAAAGTATAACCACCAAACGTAGCAAGCACTGTAGATACCATAGCCATTGCCCCTAGACCAGCATAAGCTTTTCTGGCGTGACTTGGTAATATCTTGTTATCTGCTCCTGTCCACCAAATCAAGAATGATTGAGGGATTACAGAAATAGACCTAAATATTGAAGACAAGAATTCCATAAACTGTTCAGTATCTAAATCACTCTTTAAGACTGCATGGGAGAAGGAAGCAGGAAGCTTGAGCATTTGTACTAAAATAGCCAATACGCAGTTTAAATGCAGTACAGCCTATTGACTTTCCTGTTGCTTATCTCTCTCGTTACTCATTGTGTTTCAAAAAAGCTTATACTTCATAGTCAAATAGGCTTGTTTTTCTCAACCCCCCGAATACTTGATACCAACTTGACTTAAAATCTGAACCACTTTGGTTGCATCATAACTGGGGACTTCTATCTGATCCCCTGAAATTGAGGCATTTGAACCCAATGAACCGACGATTTTTGCCTTAGCTTCTGATTTTTTAGAATCGAGCGCATATTTGTCTAAAACGAACTTCGTCATAAAATACCTGCGTTAAACTGAGACATAAGCAATAATACTTAGAACTAGCGTCGCTGAGTTAGATATGGTTAGTTTTAGGTCTGTTTTGCTTAACTACATTCCATCATGCCAAACGCTTCCAAAAAGTGACAACCCCTAAACATCGGATTTTATCGGGAGTTTTGTCGGGTAAATTTTTCTGAAAATTGGAAAAAGTGGGATTTAGTTGGGCTATAATACGCAAAAGTCTTTTGCTGTGTCGATTGTATGAATATCACGGAAGTCTTACGACTGATTGACGAACGCCTTATTGAGCGAGATAAAAAGCCGCTAAATACTATCCAGAAGGCTATTTTTGAAGGGAGTTGGCAAGGACAGAGTTATCAAGAAATAGGTAACGAATATCACCGCAGTGAGACTCATATTAGAGAGGAAGGTGCTAAATTATGGAAGCTTTTATCAGAGGTTTTAGAAAAAGATATAAAAAAATCTACTTCCCGTTCTGTCTTAGAAAGAGTGTATATTAAATCATTAAAAAATTCTAACATTTATAGTATTAATGGCAATAATAATAATCTTTGTCCTACGGAAAATACAAGATTGTCTAACGAAAATGACTTAAATAGTAATAATAACTCTCAATTTGAATCAATCTATCATGATCTAACCCTTGCTCCTCAAATTATTGACTTTTACGATCGAGAAAACGAACTAGCAACAATCTCGAACTGGGTGTTTAAGCAAAATACTCGCTTAATTGCCGTTTTGGGATTATGGGGAATAGGAAAAACCACCCTAGTTAAACGATTTATTGATCTCAATTTAGAACAATTTGAAGTGGTGATTTGGAAAAGTTTAAAATTTCCCAAGTCTTTAGATTTATGGCTAAATGATTTATTGAATACTTGCCAAAAAGAACCGAAAGAAAGCACCGATAACAAAATCCAGCAATTGTTAGAAGTTCTAAGCAATCATAAATGTTTAATCGTCTTAGATGATTTTCAAAATCTTTTTGCCGTTGGTCAAATGGCAGGTAATTATCAACCTGAATATAGCAGTTATCAACATTTTTTAAAACTGATTGCAGAAATTCAACATCAGAGTCATTTTATTCTCATTAGTCAAGAAAAATCCGCGGAAATGAACTATATTAATCAGGAAAATTCTCCTACTCAATGCTTAGAATTATCAGGATTTGAAGCGATTGATTTTCTGAAAAATAAAGGTTTACAAGATGGGGAAAGATGGTTAGAATTAATTCAATTATACGAAGGTAATCCTTTTTATTTAATCGATATTGCCGTTTTGATTAAAGATGTTTTTGATGGCAAGGTTAACGATTTCTTGGCAGAAAATAGCTTAGTTATTACTAAAAAAATGCAGTCTCATTTAAAACAAATTTTTGGTCGCTGTTCTCCCCTTGCCCAACAAATCGCCTTAGAATTAAGTAAAGTTGATCAACCTTTATCTAGAGAGGAGTTAAAAAATAACCTAGATTTATCTGCCAGTGATTTAATCAATGGTTTACAATCCTTGCAACAACG
>SFBL01000144.1 GCA_007095785.1 Microcystis aeruginosa Ma_SC_T_19800800_S464 | reverse complement strand
CCCGATACGGGTAATACCTTCAACTATAGCTTAGTTACTGGTATAGGTTCCACTGATAACAGTCTCTTTACCATCGACGGAAATCAACTCAAAACTAACGCTATTTTCGACTACGAAACTAAGAATAATTACAGTATTCGGGTTAAAACCACAGACCAAGCTGGTTTGTCTTATGAAAAACAACTCACCGTCAGTGTTACCGATGTCAATGAAAACCCGACAAATCTCACCCTATCTAACACTGAATACTCTCATCGGTAACTTCACCACGACTGACCCCGATACGGGTAATACCTTCAACTATAGCTTAGTTACTGGTATAGGTTCCACTGATAACAGTCTCTTTACCATCGACGGAAACCAACTCAAAGTTAATGGACTTTTAGACTACGAAACTAAGAATAATTACAGTATTCGGGTTAAGACTACAGACCAAGGTGGTTTATTTTATGAAAAACAACTCACCGTCAGTGTTACCGATCCCGATACGGGTAATACCTTCAACTATAGCTTAGTTACTGGTATAGGTTCCACTGATAACAGTCTCTTTACCATCGACGGAAATCAACTCAAAACTAACGCTATTTTCGACTACGAAACCAAGAATAATTACAGTATTCGGGTTAAAACCACAGACCAAGGCGGTTTATCTTATGAGAAACAACTCACCGTCAATGTTAACAATATTCCAGAACAAAGGATCTCTATTGATAAAAACGCGATTACTTTCGGGACTCCCCTCTCACAATATCGTCAAGGTTGGAGTAACAGTAACCTAGTTCGTCCTAAATTTGCTGACACATTCCGATACATTGACATCACCAATACAGGAGTTAACGCCGAAGATATTCTCGCCATTTCCAACATAGAAGTTAAAGCCTCCAATGTTACCACTAACGCTGATTTCAGTCAGGGAGATATCTTACTCAATCCGGGACAAACTTGGCGTGTTCAATTAACTTATGCACCCACCGCAGCGCGAGAAAGCTTTAACCTCAATGATGGTTTAGTTATTCACAGTAACGCTATCAATAACACGGCCTATAATGTCGGCTTAACTGGTAAATCAACCTTTAACAGCGATATTACCTACAATGGTAAAGTAGATCGGGGTGACTTAGCACCATTACAAGCCGCTTTCAACAGTAGTATTGGTAGTCCTAAATACGATCCCACTGCTGATATTAATGGAGACGGTGGAATCAATTTAGGTGACTTCTTAGTCTTAAATTCTGACTACGGACTAAGCTTGTTCTAACCTAATTTATAGCAATGAAAAGTGTAGAGTTTAGGGTGCGTTAGGTCAAAAAACTAAAATTAACAATCCGCCGTAACGCACCACCTCTATCATTCAATTTATGCGTTACCCTATCGCTCTTCACAACCGACGAGTGCCACGAGTAATCTACAACCTGATTTAGTCTTATCCATTCACAAATTGACAGAAAATTATGCCTAATTTAGCCGTTGAATTTAATCTGAGGGAAGACATCGCAGGAACCCCCGGTGGATTCCTTAATCAAAATAATCCCTTAAATATAGGCGATCGCTTTTTTGTTCAAGTCTTAATGAGGGATATTCATAGTAATCCTATCGGATTAACTGGTAGTGCTATCAATCTCAATTTTGAAGCAAACAAAATCCAAAATATTGACATTCCTTTTAATCCAGGTGATAATAACAGTCCATTGGTTACTTCTAACTTTCCTCTCTTTCGAGGAGGAACCTTAAATAACATTAATGGGACAATTACCGACTTAGGGGGAGCATCTTTTCCTGCTGCCGGTTTAGGTTCAATCTTGGGACTGAATCAACCAGAACAATTTAGCTTAATGCACTTTCAAGTTATCGGAAAAGGTAGCTCTAATTTAATCCTAAATGTAGATTTGAGTCAAACAAATTTTGCTGATGGAACCTTAGCCGCTAATGATCCAACTAATCCAAGTCAGTTGAGCCAAATTGTTCCTATTGTCCCCGCCAATAACCCTGTAACTATACCTGAACCCAGTCTAAATATAGGTTTATTTATCCTACTAGGCGTTATAGCCGTTCTCAAGAAACAGTATGCCAAAAGAGTGTAGATTGCGTGTTTGCGGCTATCAATTCCGTCAAAAAAACAAAATTAACCATCCGCCGTAACTGGATCAGACTGGGATAATTGAGCGCAATAAAAAAAACTCTGTGTCCTCTGTGTCCCTGTGGTTTTTATTAGATAAAACCACAGATATTGTAAGGTGCGTTAGGCAGCCCATGAACCCAACAACCGCCAATTATAATGATCCCTAGAAAGAAGCATTAAGCGAGTATTTTGAAGCGTTTTTATGCTTCTTTTTTCCTGAAGTTCACCTAGAAAACGGGTTTCTCGAAGAAACCCGTTTTCTGGACTTTAAGACAAAAAAACGTTTCACCAGCACGGAATAGCTGGTAAATATCCTCAAGGGTTACAGGTTCACCCATAGACTGACATCGAAAACAAAACACCCCAAGAGAGCGAGAGAGCAAAAACGAGAGAAATATTAAGAATTGTGTAAAAAGCTTGACAGATAGGCAAAAGTGCAGTCTGCAAAACCGAGGACTAAGCTAACCGGTGGATAGGATGCACAATCAGTATTCAGATCTTGATTCGGTAGGGCCGGCACTCAAATTAATATCCACAACCATAGATAAAAAGTTATATAAACTTAACTAATCATTGACTTGAGTAATTGGTATTTTACAAATCGCTGAAAGCAAGTCACCATAGGAATTAAGCAAATGCAGTTCCGAATCAAATCCTGTGGGAGATAGAAATTATGGTTGCTTTAATCACCCCAAAACCCGCTAAAACCAGCCGTTTAACCACACAAATCCAAGAAATCGCCGAAAATACCTTTACCCTGCGCTGTTTGGATTGGAACCGCGATCGCTTTGATATCGAATTTGGTTTAGAAAACGGTACCACTTATAACTCTTTTGCTATTCAAGGGGAAAAAACCGCTCTCATTGACACATCTCACCGCAAATTCGATCGCCTTTATCTGGATGAATTAACTAAACTAATCAACATCAATCATCTTGATTATTTAATTATCAGTCACACCGAACCCGACCACAGTGGTTTAGTCAAAGAAGTTTTAGAATTAGTCCCAGAAGTTACCGTGGTGGGGGCAAAAGTTGCCATGCAATTCCTAGAAAACATGGTACACAGACCCTTTAAACAGTTAATAGTTAAAAGTGGTGATACTTTAGATTTAGGTAATGGTCATGTCTTAGAATTTGTTTCGGCCCCTAATCTTCATTGGCCTGATACTATCTTCACTTTTGATCCTAAAACTGCCACCCTTTTTACCTGTGATGCCTTCGGAATGCACTTTTGTGATGATCAAACCTACGATCAAGAAAAAGACCTGCTAGAAGCCGATTTTCAAACCTATTATGATTGTCTAATGCGACCGAATGCTCGTTCGGTTTTAGGGGCAATTAAAAGAATTGAGAAATTTGAGATTAATCTGATTGCCACCGGTCACGGTCCCCTGTTAAAACACCATATTTCTGATTGGGTGGGACGCTATCAAACTTGGAGCCAAGAACAAACTTCTGCCGATACTTTAGTGGCTATATTCTTTACCCAAGATTACGGACAAAGCGAACATTTAGCTACTATGATCAGTCATGGTTTGAATAAAAATGATGTGGTGACAGAATTAGTCGATATGAATAATGCTGATCCCCACGAAGTCAGAGAATTGATCAATCAATCGAAGGGAGTTGTCATCGGAATGCCTCCCCAATCTTCCCCGATTAACCAGACGATTTTAAGCACGATTCTTGCTTCAGTCAATGGCAAACAAGCGGTAGGATTATTTGAGTCAGGAGGAGGGGAAGATGAACCAATTTTTCCCTTAAGAAATAAATTACAGGAAATCGGAGTTATCGAAGCTTTTCCTCCTCTTTTAGTTAAAGACAATTCCCATCAATCCCTCGATTTAATTGCCGATGAAGCAGGAACCGACCTCGGCCAATGGTTAAGCCGAGAAAAAACGATTAAACAAATTAAGTCGATTAACAACGACTTAGAAAAGGCTCTAGGACGTATTAGCACCGGATTGTACTTAATTACTTCCCAAAAAGCTGATTTATCTAGTGCCATGATTGCCTCTTGGGTGACACAAGCAAGTTTAAATCCTTTAGGTGTGGCGATTGCAGTGGCTAAAGATCGGGCAATGGTATCCTTTTTACAGCCTAGCGATACCTTTGTTTTAAATGTTTTAGCTGAGGATAATTATCAGAAATTAATGAAACATTTCCTCAAGCGTTTCTCTCCCGGTGTCAATCGTTTTGAAGGCATTAAAACCTATACTGCTAATAATGGATCACCAATTTTAGCCGATGCTTTAGCTTACATAGAATGTCAAGTCACCAGTCGTTTAGATTGCGGTGATCATTGGGTAGTTTATTGTACCGTTAATACTGGACGAGTTGCCCGTTTGGATGTCTTAACTGCTGTCCATCATCGCAAAGTTGGCAACCATTATTAACAGTTATCAGTTATCAGTTATCAGTTATCAGTTATCAGTTATCAGATTTAAGTTTTCTGTGGATAGTGTTAAGTAGGAAGTTGCCACTTTCTTTTCACTGATTACTGTTTACTGCTCACTGATAACTGAAGCACCCAATTTTATCAATCTGAGGAGCAATAAAATGTACGAACCAATTAAAAAACCTTCCCCAATGATGGTGCGAGTAGTACAAGTATTAGAAATGATTCAAGATTTAATTGTCATTTCTCTCTGTATTGGTTTATTTAGCTTCATGGTGTTAGAAGTCAGAGAAATGTTTATGTCTCTGCTGCCACCGATTCAATTTCGGATTATTACCGCCGATATTTTATTCCTCTTAATTCTAGTAGAATTGTTCCGATTGTTAATTATTTATTTGCAAGAAAAACGAGTGTCTATCGGTGTTGCCGTGGAAGTTTCTATCGTCTCGGTTTTGCGAGAATTAATTGTCAGAGGAGTCCTAGAAACTAATTGGACACAAGTATTAGCAGCCTGTGCTTTTCTAATAGTTCTTGGCACATTAATGGTATTAAGAGTTTGGCTTCCTCCCACCTTTGAAGGTATCGATCCCGAACAAAAAGTTTCGGAACGTTATCGTCAACATTTAGTTAAAGAATTAACTGAAACAAACAGCAACCTTTAATCAGTTATCAGTTATCAGTTATCAGTTATCAGTTAGAAGGGGATAGGTAAATGGGGGAATAGGGTAATGGGGAGATAGAGTAATTTCCACTAAAACCCTAAAACCCCACTCCCCCAACACCCCACACCCCACTTCATAATTCATAATTCATAATTCATAATTCCCCCTCCCCACACCCCACACCCCACACCCCAACCCCCAACCCCCAACCCCCAACTTAACAACTATGACCACTACTACCTTAATTCCCAATCCTGCTATTAATAATCGCTCCCGCGATGTTCAAACCGCCGAAATTGCCGATCAAACTTGGGTTTTTCGCTCCCGTACTTGGGACAGATTAAAATTTGAAATAGAATATGGTCGTCAACGGGGAACCACCGCCAATTCCTATCTTATCTGTGGGGATAAAACCGCCTTAATCGATCCCCCTGGAGAATCCTTCACCGAAATTTATTTAGAAGAAATTTGTCAATATATCCCCTTACATCGTCTCGATTATCTGATTCTCAGTCACGTTAATCCCAACCGTATCGTCACGTTAAAGGCATTATTAGCCGAAACCCATCAAATCACCATCCTCTGTTCTAAAGCTGCCGTCAATACCCTGAAAAATGCCTTGCCAGATGCCCAAATTTTGGGCATACGAACCAGTGAAATTCTTGATTTAGGGCAAGGTCATCAACTAAGTTTTATTAATGTCCCTACCCCGCGCTGGCCCGATGGTATTTGCACTTTTGACCAAAAAACTAAAATATTATACAGCGATAAATTCTGGCTCTTCGGTAATTGTTATGCAAATAATTAACTTAAAATAAAATTACATGAGAGTGCCTACGCCTAAAAGTAGCTGAAATCTATACAGGGAGACACTTACGGCACAAATAGGTTA
>SFBL01000143.1 GCA_007095785.1 Microcystis aeruginosa Ma_SC_T_19800800_S464 | reverse complement strand
GTGACGAATACTTAAATTTTCCACAATTGGGAAAAATTAGAATCAGGCAATCTAGAGAGTACCCGTCTGGGTTCGAGCCTAAACAAGCTCGAATTATCCGCAAAGCGTCGGGATTTTACGTTTCGATTTCTTTCCAATCTACGGAATTAGTTCCCGATATAACAGTTGGGAAGACCTGTTTAGGAATTTAGGAATTAGGAATTCAATAAGTGCCAGAAGACCTGCTCACATTCATCGATAATGATCGTGGTATTTTCCCAATCATTAGGATTAAAACGAGGATTAGCTTTACCGTGTAAAGAGTCGATACATAGCACATACCCCAATAAGCTACCATCAGTAGATGGAAAGGTTTGAATAACCAGAGTATTTAGTAACATCTGATACAAAATACTTGGAGAAATTAATTAAGAAAACTTATGTCTAAGAAAAAAGACTATTGCTATTAGCCAGAAGGCAAATAGATAGTATCAACAACTTGATAGATTTTGTCAACGGCTTGCCTTAAAAACGATAGCATTTGTTGAAAAGTAAATAACTCTCGATAAATTAAGCGTCCACCACGTCTCGGAAAACAAACTTTTCGCCATAATAAATTAACCCAAATATTAACAAAAAGAAAGGAAATCCCGATAAATAATAAACGAATAACTGGCTTTTTATTGGTAGTTTTGAGGCAACAAATATTTTTAATTCTATAGCTAGTCTCAATGCCAAAACGCTGACGATAGGCAGTATGAATATAATCTAGTTTAATAGATGGTAAATAAACGACATAAGCAAAATATTGAATTCCCTGCTGGTTTCTCTGGCCTTTTTTATATTTACAAACTATCCATAAATCAAAGGTGACACAATTATTTTGGTCTTTCCCCATAGTGTAAGTAGTTTGATAACTTTTATTTCCTTGAATAAATTGCTTAATCCCCCCTGTTTTACCTCGGATAATTGCTGGCATAATAAAAGGAATTTTTAAAGCTTGTAGCCAACGAATAACAGCAATACTAAAAAAGCCTCGGTCTAAATAAAGAGTTTTGACATCTATCTTTAGAGAAGAGCCTAATGCTAATAAATAGGTAATAATGGCGACAGTTGTGTCTGTGTTCCGAATTCCCCTGATAGCTAAAGTCAATCTTTTTCCTTTTTTAATAAGATATAAGGTCGCATAAGCATAAAATGAGCAAGTTCCCTGTTTAGCCTGACTTCGGTAAATATAAGGTTTTTCGCTATCAGATGGTTCACCATAATAAGGAATTAAATTTAGGTCAATTGCTAATTTAAGCTTTCTTTTTTTGATTCTTGGTAATACCTGACTTTGTCAGGCTAGATTAACTTGCGACTCTAAGGTATCAAAATTATTTATTTTGTCTAAGTGATGGCGAATATCTCGACCACATCTAGCATTTTTAAGCATTTTAGATGTGTTTTCAATGCTATCACAATTGCTGGCTGCCCTGACTAATATTTGATACAAGTCTGAGGCACTAAATCCACCCTGAGTTTCGAGAGGAATATGTTGAATTAAACAATCAATTGTTGTTTGTAATGTTTCTGATTCTGTTAGTAGTATTTGGCGGTTTTCGTTAATCAATTTTTAAATTTATTGCTGAAGTTTATTGAGTTTATTCTAACATTTTTAGGTTTTTTTGAGCGATTTTTTCTTTGATTAGTCAATCTAGATATAGATAACTTTTACTTATCATTAGTCGTTGCCCGAGTACATAAATACTAAAAAAATCCCTAATTTTTTAGCCCCTATCATTTAGCGATCGCTATTGGACAAAAACTTTTCCATCTACTGACATTGAGAGAAATAATAGAGGGATGAACGGCACTATCCAACCATTCCTTTTTATGAGAGGTCTTAAGCATTGTGGCCCCCCATTTTGCGATCAAATTCACGCGGGCCAACCCAACGCTGAAACCGTCCACAATCGCGGCAATCAAGACGGAAGTGGTGAGGGTTTCCCGTCGAGCGATCGACGGCCGTAATAATGCCCGATTTTCCGTGGCAACCTTTGCCAGGAATTTTTAAACGGCACTTAACAGGGTCCCCGTCCTTGGCTTGCCCTTTGGGAGTGAGTTTAGCAAAGATTCCACAGTCAACGCAGCGATACAAGCTTCTAACCGGGCCATCCTCCATTAATTCCCCGATTTTTGAACATCGAGGACACTTTACCGATGATTCTAAATTATGGTAAGATTGACCATATTGGCTATTAGGCGGTAAATCTTTGCGATCGCTGGTTAAGCAAACTTGCTCAAGTTTGCTCAAACTTGATGAAGTTTGCTGATCTTTGCTAAGTGAGCAAACCTCATGAAATTCGCTGATATTGCGGAAAATTGCTATGTTTTTGGCAGTAGAGCCAACTTCATGAGGTTCGCCAATATTGACAAACTTATATATATTTAATTTCATGTTTTGTTATTTTCCGGGCAACGTTACAACCGTTCCAGGGTATTTTTTTGCATCTTCAATCTTACCAAAAAAGGTAAAAATCATCATTTAATATGCAGAAATTTTCCCCCAATTCTGCCAAAAGAATTGGGATGTACTAAATAGTGGTTCCTGTCGATCAAATCTGCAATGTTTGCAAATTTGATCGACATAAAAGGCTACTAATCAGGGTCATCCCCGTTAAAGAAGGCATAAACCCGCGCTGCTTTCTTGATTGTGGCTTCGATCGAGTTTTGGATATTCTCTAGATTTTCGATGTAAAGCTTTTGTTGGCCGTCGGATAAATCATTCCGGAGCGAGTTTTTAAACAGCCAGAGATACCGCTCGATCGCTACTAGGTCCATGTAAATATCGCCGGCCGTGGTTTCGGTTGCTTCTTTGGTGAGATTGTTCCTCATTTTTTCTACTCATAAGTTTCACTCAATGACTGATAACCGATAACTGGTAATTAATCCTCTAATTCCCAATCATTTTCGATTAAGTACAGATTGTCGTAAACTATCTCTATCTCTCGGTTTCCGTCGTTTTCGATGGTGATATTGGCATATAAATCATCGAAAAATGAAACGGCTTCTTTTTTGTCTTTAGCGTTGACCGTTACCTCGATTTCAAGCTTGAGTAATCCTGTAAATTCCATTTTTTCCTCTCCTATTGGGGGAATAAATCCCCCGTTTTCTAATCAATTAGAGCGCGAATTTCTTTTGAGTCGAGAGGTACAGGGTGGTAGCGATCGCTCTCCGATCCTCACCCTCAACCCCTAAACTTTCGGCTTGAGTGAGACAGAAGCCGTAAAGTTTGGTCATCTCTTGGATGTAAGAGGCAATCTCACGCTTTTGATTAGAATTTAAAGAAGATTGGTCACTCTCGCTAGTTTTTTCGATTTTATGGTCATAAACAGGCTTCACGGGTACGGGAGATTCAGGGAGAGGCTGCCCTAAATTAGCAAGGTTGGGAGCCTCGATTAGGGAATATTTTCCTTTACTGTCAAGGGTTAAAGTTAGCCGTGCATTAGTGATAACGTGCTTTTGAGAGTATTTATCGTCACCACTGCGCCATACGGTCACTTTTTCGCCATTATCACGTCTTACTGCATCGATAACGGTTCTCTCACCGTATTTAGTATTTACCTGGCGGGCGCGGTCGGTTGCCATTGCTTCGATTAACTGCATAATAGAATTATCCTTTTTTAGGATGGTAGGCGATCGCTTTTCTGATTGGAAGTCGAGAGCGGTCGCTTTGGTTTTATATCTAGATAATATCCCGATATGTGTCGGGATGTCAAGGATTTTATCAGGATATAAGCAAAAAATATCAAGATAATTAATCGGTATATCAAAAGCTTATATATCAGGATACCGTCAGGATAAAAGATATATAGTGATAGTGATAGTGACAGTACCCTGATTACAAAATGAGGCAATCAACCCGCAGCACTCGGATCGATTTAAGGCTCCCTAACGATTTACTCGAAACCATCCAAAACTTAGCGGCGGATCGCTTTAACGCACCTATCCATCATATATCTGGGAAACCTGAGATCACCCCGGTCATCATTCACCTGATCCGATTAGGTATTAATGCTTTATCGGAGGATCAGACCGATATTTATCCTTTTAGCCTTAAAACCGATCAGGCTGATACCGATTTAATTACCCGTGAAGACTTAGCAAGAGCGATCGCATCGCTCCGGGCCGAATTCAACGAAAAGATAGGGGTTTAGCCAATGTCTAACGAAACCGTGACTTATTCCCTAGAAGCTGTTCTGACAAGGATCGAGGGGAAAATAGACTCTCTACAAAGGGATGTTAACAAGCTAGAGATAGGACAATCAGAGATAAGAGGGGATATTAAAGCCCTAGATGAGCGACTAACCACAGAAATTAAAGGATTAACTGCAAGAGTCGCTAATCAGGAATTTACCAATCGAGGGATTTTAATCGCTTTGGTTGTTGCCATTTTAGGAGGGGTAGCTAAACTTTTTGGTTTTCTCCCTAACCCCTAACACCTAATCCCTAACCCGTATCCCCTACGGGTTATTAATAAATCTTAATGTGGTGATAATGAAGGCTATAAATATCTTTTTAACCCATGAATCCCGAAACTCTATCAGCAAGCGAGAATCAGATAATAAATGATTGGTTGAACACTAAGCAGTCCCCCCATACCCGGCGCGTGTACTCTCAAGATTTGACTAACTTTTTCTCGGATCTTAATCTGAAATTGGGAGAGTTTCTCGCGCTTGATCGCCGTAAGGCTTTTGAGCTAGTTTCGCGTTATAAAGGTCAAATGATACAATCGGGGTCAAAATCCCCTACTATTAACCGTCGTTTAACGGTTATTAAGTCTTTTGTCTCTTATGCTTATAATTGCGGTCACTGCGAATTTATGATCGACACAATCAAGGGAGAGAAAATAGAACTTTATCGTGACACTTCCGGCGTTGACCCAGAAACATTTAAACGAGTGCTAGGGGGAATTGATCGCACTTCCCTAAAGGGTATCCGTGATTATGCCCTCTTAATGCTGCTTTGGTCTAATGCGCTCCGGCGATCGGAAGTGTCTAAGGCTAATATCGGTGATTTTGACCCCGTTGCTAAAACCTTAAGAATTTTTGGTAGGGGTAGGGGGAATCAGTCGGAAACCGTCTCCCTAGGGACGGGTACGGTTAAGGCGATCGAGGCATGGTTAGCGGCGCGGGGGGAATATCCCCCCGATAAAGCTTTATTCGTGTCGGTTAACGCTGGTTACAGGGACGGTCGCTTATGTACTCAGGCTATCTACAATATTGTCAGCGATCGCTGTCAGTCCGCAGGTATCAGCAAAACTATGTCACCTCACAGGATTCGACACAGTGCGATCACCGCCGCGTTAGAAGCGACCGGGGGGGATGTTAGGAGAGTGCAAAAATTAAGCCGTCACTCTAGCCTTAATACCTTGCTGATTTATGACGATAACCGCCGCAATCATCAAGGGGAAGTGACAGATATTCTCGATGGTTTAGTTTAAGTCTCTTAAAAACCCCTTCAAAATCACCCCTAAAACCCACGAAAAAAAGCTTTTAGGGGTGATTCATCATGAGACTTAGGATGCGATCGAGTGCCAAAAGTGTCTTTACTAGATGATAGCATCTAATTTGTCATCTAACCTTAGATAACAACATCTGGTATGACCATCTAACCTTGATTAGATATTTCTATTAGATGGTAGGCTAGATTATTTATTGGATGGTGTACGATAAGTATATCATCCAAGATTAGATTAGATGCTATGAGCAAAGTAATTAGCTTTTCAATCAGTGACCGCTACCTAGAGAAAATTCGCTCACTTTACCCAGATATGACCGACAATCTGGCAGCGAAACAGTTCCTCACAGACCGTTTAGATGCAAGCTTAGATGCAAGATTAGATGATAAGCTTGAAACCATGATCCAGACAAGGTTAGATGCTACCGTGGGAAAGTCGATCAGTTCCCTAACTGAGAGATTGGCAAAATTAGAAGCAAGGCTAGATGATGGGTTAGATGACATGGAACCACTGCTTAAAAGAGAGCGCGAAGCTTCGATCGCTTCCCCGGACCCGAGCGATGACCCGGCGATCGACCAAAAGTTAACAAACTTGGAAATAGGGGACATTTTAGGATGCCACTCATCCAATCTCTCAAAATGGGTAAGAACTGGTCATATCCCCAAAAAATACAGGGATAAATGCGAATTTAACCACAATAAAACTAAAATAGTCTTGATATGACCTATTATGTCAAGCGACTACCAAAACCGGGTTATTTCACCCTCAAGGAAATCCAAGCCATGTCAGTTCCTGGCTGGCCACGCTCGATCGAGGGACTGAGAAAAAAAGCCTCTAGGGAACACTGGCCCCGGAGCGGCCGGCGGCCTTCCAAGGGTGGGGCCTACGAGTACCGCGCGGGGTTGCCAGATTAGCTTCACAGCTTCACCTGTTTACTGTGGTCAAAACCCTTACACAGTATGGGATGAGAAATATAGAGTAGGTTCTTTCTAGGGTTTTTTGATCGCCCCTCTCAATGGCGCGATCTTTGGCTAGGCACAAAAAATTTATACACTGTTGTTGAGCAGCGACCCCGGCAGTAGTAAGGGTACTAAATGTATCCTAATAGTCCACAAAGTGTCACACTAACCGGCACAAACACAAGTGTACTGATAATTACCTTAAAACACTTCTCGCCGGAAAAAATGCCCTAAAAACGCAAAATTTGCGGGTTTAGCGAGAGGGTAGGATTTAGCGGTAATTTAAGCGATCGCTCCAAGACCTGTACAATTGTACAGATTGTGTCACAGCAACTGGCACACAGCAGAAATACTTAGGGAAAATGTATACGAATAGGATACAAAGTTGCACACTAACTGTCACACTGTCACAGTGCCAGTAAGGGTACTATTCGTACTCTGTACCACTGTGTGGTACAGGTCTTGTAGGAACACCGGGGGTGTTCTATTTAAATGATCTATGAGAAGGGGTGTGCCAGATTAGGCAGCAATCTCGATCGAGCGCTCGATCGCGTCTCGATCCCTCTCTAAGCAGCGATCGAATACTTCCCCCCTCCCATCGGCTAGAGGGTCACAGCCACGGTAAACCCTCTGACGGGAACCGTCCCGTCTTAGCTATTTTTTAATGGCTGAGTCATTTTGTCATGGGATAAACTTCAGGTTTAGCGATCGCCGCTTAAGTAAACATTTAGTCTAAACTCCAGTTTTTAGCTCTGGTAGTTTTAAGTTATGTTAAAAAAGGTAAATACAAACCTAAAACTGCTATGGTACTAACTCCGACAATTGGCGAAAAATCCTATAATCGTCAGGATTGGCAAAAAGGTTATCAATCCCAACCTAACGAGTACGATTACGAGGTAGAAGACATCGAGGGGCAAATTCCCCCCGATTTACAGGGTACAGTCTTTAAAAATGGCCCCGGTTTACTGGATATCGCTGGCAATGCGATCGCTCATCCCTTCGATGGGGATGGTATGATCAGCGCGATTAGCTTCAATCATGGGCGCGTACATTATCGTAATCGTTTTGTGAAAACTGAGGGTTATCTCCAGGAACAGAAAGCGGGAAAACCCCTTTATCGCGGTGTTTTCGGCACAAAAAAACCGGGGGGAATTTTCGGCAATGCTTTTGATTTGCGTCTGAAAAATATTGCTAATACTAATGTTATCTACTGGGGTAATAAATTACTGGCACTTTGGGAAGCGGCCGAACCCCATCGCCTCGATGCTAAAACCCTTGATACTATTGGTTTAGACTATCTCGATGGTATCTTGGAAAAAGGCGATGCTTTTGCCGCTCATCCTCGCATCGATCCCGCTTGTATCTTCGATAATCATCAACCTTGTCTGGTAAATTTTGCCATCAAAACGGGTTTGTCGAGTGCCATTACTCTCTACGAAATTAGTCCCACGGGTAAGTTATTACGTCGTCATACCCACAGTATACCGGGCTTTTGTTTTATCCACGATTTTGTTATTACTCCCCACTACGCTATCTTTTTCCAAAACCCGGTTAGTTATAATCCTTTTCCTTTTCTTTTTGGGTTAAAAGGTGCGGGAGAATGCGTCATCAATCAACCGGACAAGTTAACTAAGATTATTATTATCCCCCGGGATCCTAACAAAGGAGAAGTGAAAGTTTTAGAAACTCCATCGGGTTTTGTGTTTCATCATAGCAATGCTTTTGAACAAGGGGAGAAAATCTCTATCGATTCTATTTGTTATCAATCCTTACCACAACTGGATTCAAATAGCAATTTTCAATCGGTAGATTTTGATAGTTTAGCTCCCGGACATCTGTGGCGATTTACACTAAATTTATCAGAAAATACCGTTACAAGAGAATGTATTCTAGAGCATTGTTGTGAATTTCCCAGCATTAATCCTGCAAAAGTTGGTCAAGATTACCGTTATTTATACATCGCTGCCGCTCATCATGCCACTGGTAATGCTCCTTTGCAAGCAATCTTAAAACTGGACTTATTAACGGGAGAAAAACAATTACATTCTTTTGCTCCCCGGGGATTTGCGGGTGAACCAATTTTTGTACCTAAACCCAATGGAATTGCTGAAGATGATGGTTGGTTATTGGTAGTCACTTACGATGCGGCCAATCATCGATCGAATGTGGTAATCTTAGATGCTAAAGATATTACTAATTCCCTAGCAGTTATCCATCTTAAACATCATATTCCCTACGGGTTACACGGTAGTTGGACTAGACAATGTTTTTAAGTTAATTCTGTGGGGGTGGATTGAAAACCCACCTTTACTAAACTTTACTCTTGAGAGCCTTCTTGTAATAGCCAAAAACCAGCAAAGGATTCCGATTCAGGGTTAGATTGAATGGCTAAAAAATGCAGATTATTGGCTTTTTGTTTAGCTTCTTCAAAGTTTTTGGCTTCCTTTAAAGTCTGGCCATTAGTGACGTTGACGAGAATCCAGCTATCACTAGCACCCGTTTCTAAACGTAGCACGGGACGGGAACCAGCTTCTAACTTTAAATAGGCCATTTCTAACCCTGACATCCAACCAGCTAGGGGTAAAGCGCGGGGGGAAAAAATAACTAAACCGGGGATTTTGAGATTTTCATCTAATCCCATCCCCAGTATGGGCAAATTTTCTCCGAAGCTAATATCCCAATCTTTTAAATCATGAAAAGAAGACAATTCTAGCGTAACAAAAGCCCATTTATCTGCCTTATCTCCCCGGACAGCATCGGGAAGGGGAACAGCATTTAAAGGGGGATAATTCACGGAAGCAGTTTTAGTTAAATTTTGATCATAACCAACTTCTTGGGGGTAGAAATTAACCATTCTTTCTTCTATCCATCTCGTTAAAGCATGAGTGCGACGACTAGGGGAAGCGGGAACACCGATATCCTCGCAAGCTTTGCTAATCATGTTATTCATCTGACGACGGAAAAAGCGAATTTTTTTGGGAGTTACTCCCGCTGCCTTGATAGCTGCAGTAATTGCCTCTCCTAACCATTGGGAATTAACCATCGTATTAGGACAATAACTGGCATATTTAAATATTGTATCGGAGGAGCGATCGATTGTTGCCGGAGTTTCACAGATTAATACTTCCCATCTTTTTTTATTATTTTCATCCACCACCGGCCGCGAATAAAAATCAAGTTCCCAAATAGTCATATTTTTTTCAGTTATCAGTTATCAGTTATCAGTTATCAGCTATCAGTTATCAGTTATCAGCTATCAGTTATCAGTTATCAGTTATCAGATTTGAGTTTTCAGTTATCAGCTATCAGTCATCAGATTTGAGTTTCCAGTGAACAATATTAAGTAGCAAGTTCCGAGATTTCTTTTCAGTGATTACTGATTACTGTTTACTGCTCACTGATTACTGCTCACTGATTACTGCTCACTGATTACTGCTCACTGATTACTGCTCACTGATTACTGCTCACTGATTACTGTTCACTGATTACTGAAAAATTCCCTATCCCCGACAACAGTACGAACGCGGTAGATAGGACGTTTTTGGGATTCATGGTAAGTTCGCATCAAAATTTCTGCCAAAAGACCAAAACAGAGTAATTGTACCCCAGTTAAAAAGAATAACACGGCCAGGATTAACAAAGGTCGATCGCCGATTTCTTGTCCGAAACCGAGTTTGAGAATAGTCAGATAAGTGCCTAAAATAATCCCCACTACCATCGATAACAGTCCGTAGAATCCAAAAATGTGCATCGGACGGGTGAGAAACTTTTTCATAAAAAAGACAGTAAATAAATCCATAATCACGCGAATTGTGCGACCTAAACCATATTTACTCTGTCCAAACCGTCTAGCATGGTGATTAACGGGAATTTCGGTTATTTTTGCCCCTTCAATAAAAGCTAATGCGGGTAAAAAGCGATGTAATTCCCCGTAGAGATTCATATCGGCGATTAATTCGGCTCGATAGGCTTTCAAAGAACAACCGTAGTCGTGTAATTTGACCCCTGTTACCTTGCCAATCAGCCAATTAGCTATTTTTGAGGGTAAAAGCCGTTTTACCCGGTCATCTTGGCGATTTTTGCGCCAGCCACTCACGAGGTCATAACCTTCCTCCAATTTGGCCAATAATAGGGGTATATCATTGGGATCGTTCTGCAAATCGCCGTCGAGGGTAATGATGACCTGTCCCGTGGCATAATTAAATCCGGCAGCCATAGCGGGGGTTTGTCCGTAGTTGCGTCGCAATATTACCGCCTTGAGATCATGGCGATTTTTGGCTAAATTAGTTAAAACCTCGGTAGAACCGTCCTTAGAACCGTCGTCAACACAGATAATCTCGTAGTTAATTTGATAAGAACGCAAAATCGTGGCGATACTCTCGACGAGATGGGGGATACTGTCCACTTCGTTATAAATGGGAACCACTACCGATAAAGTCTGGATAGCAGCCTGCGGGTTGGGTTCGTTGACACTGATGGACGGTGTAATCGGGGACATAGTTGACTGACGCAGGGACGTTTTGGGGCGATTGTATCACAATTCAGTTATCAGTTATCAGTTATCAGTTATCAGTCATCAGATGTGAGTTGTCAGTTCACTGATTACTGTTCACTGTTCCCTGTTCCCCTTTCTCTGTTTGCTTTTTGGCTAAAATTGCCTGACGAAAACCTAAGACGACGAGAATATTGGAGAGGGTGAGGAAAAGTTCGGCGCTGCCGTGTAACCAATCGACGTTGGCTAATTCTTGACCATAGTGAATTTTGGCGTAGATACCGGCAGGAATGGTGATAAAAACGAAAACTAACAGCACATAAAAGCCAATTAAGGCTAAACGGGGCATTTTTCCCGAACGAGTGATAAACCAAAGAAACCCCAGATAGGGAAACAGGGAAATGGCAAATAAACTCTCTTTATTCATTGTTAACGCTAATTTTACTGGAACGCCACAGCCACCAACCGGCAGCACAGAGGGTAAAATTTCCTAAGACAGTCATGGCTGCCTGTAGGGTGACTAACCAGGATAAGGCACTGATATTATCAAAAAAATGCCATGTACAGGCACACATGGCCCCAATTAAAGCGGGTAACATTCCCCAAGATAACATTCGCCACGATCGATCGCTACTGATGTCGCCATAGGTCCAGACTAACCAGATCGCCGCTATCCATTCTACGACACTCGATACATGAACTATCCACGTCGGTATTGATAAAGCATTCATTGGCAAAGAAAAAAGTTAAAAGTTAAAAATAGGTTTTAGGGTTTTAGGGTTTTAGGGTTTTAGGATTTTAGGGTTTTAGGGTTTTAGGGTTTTAGGGTTTTAGGGTTTTAGGGTTTTAGGGTTTTAGTTGAATTCCCCCATCTCCCCATTCCCCCATCTCCCCATTCCCCCATCTCCCCATTCCCCTAATCCCTAATCCCTAATCCCTAATCCCTAATCCCTAATCTCTGCTGCCCAAATGATTTTCTAGCCATTGAATTACCTGTTGAGCTAAACTAACATTATTTAATCGATCAATCTCGCGAATGCCGGTGGGACTGGTGACATTAACTTCCGTGAGATAGCCACCAATCACATCTAATCCGACAAAATATAGGCCATCTTCTCGTAATTTTGGGGCTAAAGTGGCACAGATTTCTAATTCTTGATCGCTGATTTCTGTTTTTGCCACTCGTCCACCCACGGCCATATTACCGCGAAATTCTGAACCAGTGGGAATGCGATTAACTGCCCCGATGGGTTCACCATTGAGGACAATAATGCGTTTATCTCCTTCTTTGGCAGCTGGTAAATAATCTTGAATCATTACCGGTTCTTGTCCCCATTTTGTGCTAATTTCAATCATTGAATTGAGATTGCGATCTTCGGGACTAAGAAATAAAATTCCCTCCCCCGCTTTGCCCCCCAAAGGTTTCATAACTGCCGCCCCTTTTTGGTTGACAAATTCCCTAATTGTCGCTTTATCTTGGGAAACAATTGTGGCGGGCATTACCTGAGCAAAGTGAATAGTATATAACTTTTCGTTGGCATGGCGTAAACCCCTAGTTGAGTTAATTACTTGGGTTTTTTTGGGGTCGATCAGGTCTAATAAATAGGTGGCATAAAGATAGGCAATCGTCACAGGTGGATCTTTTCGCATCCAGACAAAATCGAAGTTTTCTAGGCAGGTAAAAACTGTTTCTTGTCTTTGATACCATTGAGATACAGCCACCCAATGATTATCTTTTAACTCCACAGGAACCAGTTCAATTCTGGTTAGTTTTGCCCAAGCTTTTCCCGCAATCGCACTGAGATCAGTGATGGAAGTCATCCAGACTTCATGACCTAATAATTGGGACGCTTCCATAATAGCTACACTGGTATCATGGCCCGGATCTAGATACTCGATCGGATCGATAATAAAGGCTAGTTTCATTAATAGTTTTTATCCTTAATTCTGCAACAGGGGAGCTAAACCACCACTTCTATCTAAAGCATAGATGTCATCGCAGCCCCCGATGTGTTGATCGTTTATAAAAATTTGTGGTACACTTGTACGACCATTGGCTCGATCGGACATTTTGGCTCGCGCTTCTTCATCACCATCGATACAATATTCGGTAAACTCCACCCCTTTTTTCTTGAGTAATGCTTTAGCGCGGATACAGAAAGGACAGGAACTCCAAGTATAGATCTCAACTTTAGCGGCCATAAAATTTATCTGCTGTCTTTACAGTTCTTAATTTTAGCCGATAACCGAGCAGTGATCTTCCTTCAGGTCAGAAAACGCCAATTAGGGCGATTCCACTGATATATTCCTTGTATTTGCCATTCTTCACCGTTTTGAAAGCGAATACGGCAACTAACAGGGGGGGAATCATCCTCAGTTTCATTTACTTCTATTACCTCACAGGGAAACCAGTCGCAACTATCGGCAGCGTCTGCGGGAATCCATTCCCATAATCCATTAGACACCTCGATCGTATCTCCCACCTGTAATTTTTCTCTGGTTAACCTTAATTTTTGTAAATATTCTTGCCAATGAATCGGTTTTATGCTGTTCAACCAAGCCAAGCCATACTGATCGCGGATAAATTGTACCGCACCGGAAGGGCGATCATTAAGCCAATCATTGAGGAGGGAACTTTTCCAAGCTAAATTTTCCCGTTCTTGTTTGAGGATAAATTCCAGTAAAATCTCCCTTTGCATAGATGTTAATTCGTCGAGGGGATTGCCATCAGCGAGGGAATTTTGCTCAAAAAACACCTCTAACAAAATTTCTTTTTGTTGTTCATTGAGAGGACATAATAAAGCCTCACACCGGAGAAAAGCCGCTTTGAGAGTGGTTTCAATCTCATCTCGATCCATGAGAGTCCTAAAAAAGCTGATTTCAAAGGGTGACGATCCACGATAATCTAAGTATTGGGGAAATCATACCGTAAAATCACTGATCTATGACACCACGCTCGCTCACCGTTTTACTGCTTTCTGTTCTCTTCTGGCTGTCTAGCTGGCTTATCATCCCTGCTGCTCAAGCTTTGACCCCAATTCAACTATTAGATGTATCTTACAAAGACTGTCCCCCCGAATTAGCCGAGGGGAGTGTTACCAGTGGGGGAACCAGTTTTCCGGCTAATTGTTTTTTAATCACCGGCAGAGCTAAAAATAATTCTGGAAAAACCGTCTATGATGCCGATGTTTTTGGTCGGATTTACGATGCTAACGGGGAACCAGCTTTACAAAATCGTAGCCGAGTCGGGGCAATTCCAGAAGTGCCACCGGGGATTAGTGATTTCGAGATCAGAATTTCTGTTTCTACCAATCAACCAACCCCCCTGCGACTGGAAAAATTCAAAGCTTCCGGTTTTACCAGTAGTGTTGATCCCCGGATTTAGAAACTGCTACTGACCAGACTGGTGGCCCCTGTGGCTACGACACTCTGAACAACGTTGAGCAGCAGGAAAGCGAGGATCGGGGACAAGTCCATCCCGCCTAGGGGTGGGATAATCGAGCGAAAGAGGTTTAAATAGGGATCGGTAATCGGACTGAGAAAAGACATAATCTGATAGGCCCAACCGGCATTTTGGAACCAAGTCAGTAAAACCCTAACAATTAGGATTACCGAGTAAATTTGTAGGAAATTGTTGATTATCGTCAAAATAAACCCTATATCGCTCATAAATAAATCTTTCCTCAAGTAAGGCGTGATGGTTAGTTTAGCTTTGATCTTACCAAAAAAATGGTCTTTAGTTACCCTCGCCCCCCCCTATCTTAGTGGTTTTAACCAGCTATCGGCATTGCTGGGGGTTGACGAACACCGGGTAAGAAAACTGAATACAGCAGTTATCTTAATGGTGAGGTACGAAGTTTTCCTTTTGGGAAGACTCCGATTGTTCAAGTAGTTTTTCCATAACCTTTGTATTCGGTTGAGGTCGTAAAGGTTCTGATAAGATATTACTATCGATCAAAAAACGTCAACTCACCAAATTACCTCGCTTCCTGAGGATAAATCGCGCACTCCCTCCAAAAGTTCTTCTGATTCAATACCATCTTGTTTTAGATTATGTTCTTGGCGAAATTTTTGAATAAATTCTCCAAAACTTAACTGTGTTTGACCGATATTTGAATTATTATTAAGTTGCTCAATATTTTTTACATTCTTAGCTAAATCTCCCTCTGTATGATCTAGATAAACTGGATAACCTTGGTCACTTTCTTCAGATTGAGTTGCTAAATCGGGATAACTTTTAAATAAACCTATTCAGGGATCAGATTCATTTTTTTCTTGATTATTTTGAGGAGTTTTGGCAAGTATCAAAACTTCAACCACCTCACCCACATTTAATTAATTCAGGGGTGGCAATTTCAATCTTATTACTGGGTAAAACCTGAGGGCTTATATGTAAAGTATCTCGTGTCATTTTTTTTAACAAATAAATAACGGAAAGGATTTGACTTCTAGTATAATCCGCCATTAGGAGAACAATAGCGGCCAAATTCTCATGGCTGACTCCGATGACAAGGCTGTAGTCATCTCCCTACCCTAACTAATCACAAAATAACTTGATTATCTGGCTAACTTGACAAAAGTTTATCAAAATATAGCCTTAGCAACATAAATCGGCTTATCCCTAGCTAAATCCTTGCAGGAGTGGCATTATACCAGATATTTTCTCTCTGCTCGATTTATTTAATAAGCTCTGCTAATGAATAAAAAAAAATAAACTAGGCTTATGATTATTCGCCTCTACAATCTAAGCATCATCCCTAACCAGTGCTAAATTTTCTGACATCCAAGCTTGATTAATGGTTTTGGTGTCTCTAGAGACAGTTTTCTCCACTATTCGCTTACTTATCAACTTTATCTAACTCGAACTAAGTTTCGGGTGGATTCCCTATCGACTCTGTACCATCTTTTTCACACGAGGTATATCATGGCTATCATCTACGTTAAGTCCAGTTCAACAGGTAATGGTTCCGCTTGGAATAATGCTTATGGCAGTTTAGCAAGTGCGATAACTGCAAAACTGTGTAGGAAAATTAATAACGTTTTGGACTTGATTTCTGGATTTACCCTTGCAACTACTGGAATGCTTCAACCACCGATTTCTGTTCCCGAACCTAGTAACCTTATTGGTTTTATCACTCTTAGTGGTTTAATGCTAGGCAATGCGGTTAAAAAAGCGCGGAAGTCGGGCTAGTTTTCCTTACAGGATGATATGGCTTAAAACGGTTGATTTCTCAGCTATTCAAGCAGTAAACTTTGATTGAGGATGAATTGGGGACGTAAGCGACGGGGTTTACGTCTCTTTGTTATAATTCAAAGGCTAGGCTATAATAACTCTTCATAAACACCGATAATTTTAGTCAAAGATCTAAAAAAGGAAGATCATTATTGTGAGAGCGTATAATTAGTATAATTAAAGTAAAAATCATTCTAAGGTAGCCATGATTAAAAATATTAATGTAACTGGACTTAAACCTGAAAAAATTCAGCAGATACAGGTACTTATTGCCGCATTTAAAGCTCAAAATTAACTCAATAAAAGTGAAACTGAAATTGATATGATTGAATACCTGTTGGAAAATCCTATAGAGGTTGATAATTTAGAATTTATGAAACGAGAAGAAATTTATGACAGAACTTAAAAATCATAGTTGTTTTGT
>SFBL01000142.1 GCA_007095785.1 Microcystis aeruginosa Ma_SC_T_19800800_S464 | reverse complement strand
GCTGGTGAGAGAGAGTCTATCTTTCTCTAAAAAAATGGAGAATCACGTTGGGGAGCCCTTTGGTATTTTATCCATGACTACAATGCACAGCAAAGCAAAGGATTAAGCCGCCATCACTATTACCGAATCACCACCTATTTCTTGAACTTTAACGACAGTCATGTTCGGTAGTTTAAGCAAACGGTCAAGGTGCCAGTCCATGGTCTTACCTCCGACTCTGTATCTCCATTATACCTTTTCCCCCTCAACTCCAGTTGAGCCTTACATCTGACAACGCCCCCTACGGCTGCTAACGGTTGCGCTCACCGGACGCAGATAACCTTTGCTTCTCAACCAGAGACATTCGGGTGTTCCGGTGCATCGCGATTGTTGGACTGTAACTTCTGCACATCCTTAAAAATAGCAGATTGAAACTCATGGCCGAGTAACTGTTTGAGTTTTGAACTTGCTTGCTCTAGGAACGCTGGCGACATCTGCTGTGCTGAGTTTTCTAACGGTCGGATAAACTTTGGATTGTAATTTCCGAGTACCGAAACACGCTGTTCCTTTGAGTGATTTATGGATGTGTCGTGCCAACAAAGCCCGTGAGAAAGAACAACCGAGCCTGCTGCTCCAGTAACTTGATGGGCTAATTCCGCAAACTTCTCTGGGTTTGGCAACTGGCAAAGCTTCTGGGTATTTGCCGCAAATAAAGGAGCACCGTTAGTTTCCGTAAAGTCTTCCATCATCCAGATCGCTTGAACTTCCATTACAGGGGTTGTTGGGTAGGGAGGAGTCATGGTGAAATAAGGATAATCAACATGTGCTCCCATATTGTTAGCACCTGGGTAGAGGATATGTGCCGAGAATCCACCAAGGGTCATATCGCTTCCTAAAATCGCCTCTACAACCTCAATAACTTTTGGATGCTGTACCATTTGCTCAAAAATTTCTGCTTCTTCTAGCAGTCTGTATAAGCGCAATCGCTTACCAGCGTTCAAAAATCGCCCTGCTGGTTGCCCTGCGGCAAGTTGAAGAATTTGCAATCTGGCTTCAGAGATTTCCTTCTGCGTGAATAATTCTGGCAATAGAACATAGCCTTTGCCGTGAACAATCTCTTCTGCTAAGGATGCTGTATCCAGCATGGCTACTTTCCTTTAAGTTACAATGTCGATACCATACCACCAAATTAACGCTAATTCCGAAACTAGATAATTTGGCAGTCCAACTACATATTATAGGTCAACTTTCTGTATAAAACTCTCCAGAGTAACGATATGGGTCCAGCAATTCTCAGTTTTAGACACAGCAAGCCTTTTAGGGATTTAAAGAAGATTTTAAAGGGGGATTTTTGGGGCAACTTTGGGTGTACTATCACGTCAAAAGCCTGAAGACTCGTGAAATGAAATTCGCCATCCCATTGAATTTTACCCCGTATGATGCGAACTAACTCCCAAAAGCCTTGCTACAGGGCAAATTTAGAATTGCTGATAAGAAAGGCTGTAATAGACAAAAATAGTCAAAATATTTATAATAGAAGATTGGACTAAAATTTTCTGTGACTTGCCCATGTTATTGTCTTGCGCCACCGGTAGCGAACAGTTTTTAGGGAGTGAAGCGATCGCATCTTACGCCACAGCTAAGGCCGTGATCCTGCCGATTCCCTACGAGGCCACCACCACCTATCGCAAG
The DNA here is from genome assembly GCA_007095785.1 of Microcystis aeruginosa Ma_SC_T_19800800_S464. GTDB lineage: Bacteria > Cyanobacteriota > Cyanobacteriia > Cyanobacteriales > Microcystaceae > Microcystis > Microcystis aeruginosa_E. The sequence continues at coordinate 2,902 of SFBL01000142.1, read as the reverse complement.
GGTTGTGAAACTGGACCGGCGGCGGTGATTACCGCTTCCCAACAATTGGAAGCTTATGATGAGGAACTTAAGAGGGAAACCTGTTTAGAAGTGGGCATCTATACCCATGATGCGATCGCAGATACCCGTCAGCAACCGCAATTGTCCGCCGAGGAGATGTTAGCCGTCACCACAGCTACAGTTTCTCGTTTAATCGCCGATGATAAATTTGTCGTCGCCGTCGGGGGTGAACACGCTATCACCACGGGAGTAGTACAAGCTTATCGACAAGCTTTATCGGAACCTTTTACTGTGGTTCAAATTGATGCCCATGGCGATATGCGTTTTGAGTACGAAGGCTCCCACCATAACCACGCCTGTGTGATGCGTCGGGTGTTAGAAATGGGTTTGCCGACCTTACCCGTGGGGATTCGGGCTATTTGTCGAGAAGAAGCCGAATTAATCGCTAAACAGCAGATTCCCGTGATTTGGGATCGAGATATCGCCAAGGATACCGATTGGATTGAAAAAGCGATCGCCAAAATTAGCACCGAGAAGGTATTTTTAACCATAGACGTGGATGGCATTGATCCCGCTTTAATTCCGGGGGTGGGAACACCCGAACCGGGGGGCTTAAGTTGGCATCAAACCCTAGGCTTTCTCCGTCGTCTTTTCCAAACCCATCAGGTGATTGGCTGTGATGTGATGGAATTGGCCCCGATTAGTGATTCGGTGGTCTCGGAATTTACCACTGCCAAGTTAATTTATAAATTAATTGGCTATCAATTTATTGCCTAGGGGCTTGCCTAATTAGGAGCAATCGTGTTATGATAGCGATCCGTGCGGACGTATAGCTCAGTTGGTTAGAGTACATCGTTGACATCGATGGGGTCACTGGTTCGAATCCAGTTACGTCCATAATTGATCTTGATAGCTTTCAGCAACGGGCAAAAGCTAAACCTAACAAGGTGCCTTGATGTTCAGTGAATTGACTGTATGTCTGAACTTCCACCATACATAGGGTTTGCTGAAAAAGTCTTTTAGTGGGGACAGGGTGTGGGGTGTGGGGTTTTAACCATTTTGAGGTGGTCAATTACCTAATTTTCAGAGAAAAAGTACCTAAATTTTTCCCTCGATCACTCTCATATCCGGTACTTTTTGATTGTCAAAAGGGCTAAAAGTTTTACCCAACAAGGGTTTTAGATTTATTCAGCAAACCCTATTTAACCAGACATATAATATATTAGGCTGTTCATCTGGGAAAGAAAAGGATTAATTTAGTAATACACCGAGTCATCAGAACGTTTGTAGAAATTGTAGGATGGCTTGATGCCCAATAGGGTTGGTAAACCATCAGCATCAATACAAAAGCAGATTGTCCCATTTTTTTGCAAATAGTAAGCTTCCGCAACAAAGGTTAGTTTGAAACCCCCATCCGTTGTTGCCGTTAAAATTGTTGGTTCATTTTTGCTTAACAGTTCTTCATAAGATTTTTGTTCATACTCTTTACCAATCTTATCGACTTCTTGTCGGAGAATTTGATAATTACGAATGAGTGTCTGTCTTTGTTCCTTGCTTAAAGGAAGTAATTCAGCTAGTTTCATTGACTTTTTCTAATGAAAAAAACAAGAGTTCATCTAAAGGTAACTTGTTAACGGATAAATCATTAATATTATTCAATTTATTAGTGATTTTAATTGCAGGAAAACGTCTAAGTTCATCTGACCAGTATGTTAATATTCCCACTTCTCCATAAACATAGATTTGTGCCAGCCAAGATAAAAAATCTCTCAGGATAGCATCAGACATAAAAGAAAATCCCCAATCTATTACATAATAGCGATCACCAATATTATCTGGCAAATTTAAATTAACATCTGGATACTTCTGAAATTCTGACAAGCTACATAGAGCATAATTAGACAGACCGCGATTAGAAATATTTGCCGCCTCAGCTTCCGCCAGCCATGAATCTAGCTTTTGCCCAAAATGCTTTTCAATTTGCAAGATTTTTGAGGGAATTAATAGGCAAAATTTAGCACTCATAGTTGACTTTTACCTAACCGTAAGAATGGGACACTTGAAGACAAATTTTAGATGTCTGTGGGTGATAATAAAGCAAGAGATACTCAAAATTAGTAGTATTATTAATATTTAATACTGATGGTCTTCCAGTTATTCCATAAACATCAGTTACAGATGCAAATGGTTGTTGGTAACTACAACCTTCTTCTTGTTTCCAAAAATTTACCTGATAGGAAGGAAGTAATGTAAATTTTAACGGTGAACCCCAGAAGCAATTTGTTAAGCATAATGTAAAATTTAGCATTAATCAATCACCGTCACTTTCTTCATTAGACCTCGACCTAATATTATCTTAAGACCAAAAGTCTTTCTAGTTAAGGAATCTATCCGAATAAAAATTATTTTAATTGCCTCATATTTTTTCAGTAAAATTGAATTAGAAACGATAGATATACATTTTGGCTATCGAACTATTTGTTTATTACGCAGATCAAAAGCAAGCTATGACTGGGTTATAATTTTTGGAGATGTCTATTTAGTATTTCCTGGGACTGTTAAGTACCTAAGCAAAATTAATTAAACATATCTAACCCCGCTCTTGCCTCTTGCCTCTTGCCTCTTGCCTATCTTCACTAGGAAATTAATTTTGCACGACTACTTAACAATTCTTGCGCTTGCACTTGATGGCTAATCCTAGGGTTAATAATAGTCCGAAAATAGTATCAGGTTCAGGAACTTTGGCTATATTGGTAAGCTTGATATTATCAACTAATAAAGCCGAATTGATAGTGTTATCTCCTCCCCCTGTCTTATCCACATCAACTACCCCAAACCCTAAAATATAATTTCCAGTCACCGATATTGGTATCGTGTAGGTTTGATAACCTGTTTCTTTCTT
>SFBL01000141.1 GCA_007095785.1 Microcystis aeruginosa Ma_SC_T_19800800_S464 | reverse complement strand
GAGTTCGAGAGGGAACAGATAATTAAACTGTTTGAAATCATCGACAATATGATGACTTTATCCCCTGAATTGCAGTCAAGTTTAGAGAGTAAAATCAAACAATTTGAGGAGGAAAGAACCATGCCTTTAGTAAGTAATATGGAGTTACGAGGGATAGAACGCGGTAAAGAAATTGGCAAGGAAATTGGTAAGGAAATCGGTAAGGAAATCGGTAAGGAAATCGGTAAGGAAATCGGAGCGTTAGAAAAAAGCCGCGATGCCATCAAAACAGTTTTAACTGTGCGGTTTGGACAAATTTCTTCAGAAATTGAAGAGATAATCGGCAAAATGACTAACCCTACTATCTTAGAAGAGCTACTAAAATTAGCAGCTACCGCTAATTCCCTCACAGAATTTAAGCAGTCTTTGGCAAAAATCAACATCTAGAAAACCTTCTTCTTTAGAAAACGGGTTTCTTTGAGAAACCCGTTTTCTTGGAGAGACCGGATACCGACCTCTGGCTTTTTGTTTTGATGGTGGACATTTACTTCGTTTTCTGTATTTTTGGCTGCAAAGTTGTAGATAGGGTAACTTTCATCGTGTTTGTATTGGCTGTTTCTGCTCCAATGTTGAAAAACAGATATTTGAGTTCTCCCTTCGCCTTTAGGCTGACTGAACCATTAATTTCAACAGTCAACTGACTTTCTACATCTACCTTGCTTGAAAGAGCTTCCATCACAGATTCAAAGAGTTCTTGCAACTGAACTGCGACGGTTTCCTCTTGTGGTCCCAAAGTAGTCAGGATTTCCTCATCCTCAGTTTGTAAGCTACTAACTGAAGCTGGATCGACGGCTGTGGCATATACTTTAATTGGCATGGTCTTCCTCCTTGGAATTTTTTTGCTGTAGAATCGAGAAATCTGGATCGCCATAAATACAATACAGTAGCCAGAATAAGTTTCTTTCGTTGGCTGCAACTTCTTTGGCTTTGGCTACAGCCTGTCCGATAGTAATTTTCTCATCTGGGTTGAATAATTCACGGTAAACAATTTCGGCGAAGTTGACAGCATATTTCACTGGTACGGCTCCTAAAGTTCCAATGAAAGCATTTGCACCACGCTGATAAAATTTCCAGCCAAAACTGCTAAATTTTCCAAAGGTTAACACGGGAATGGTTGAAGCACAGGCGTTAGCAAACACAAGACTACCTGGCTCAAGCGGTAGCCTTTGGATGGTTTCAGGGAGCAAGTTTTCAATTCGGGTTTTGTTTTTATCGCCAGCAATTTGGAGTAGGTGCGGTTCTAAATGTCCGTGACAGGTAAAATGAAGCGCATCTGTGCCTGGAATAGCTTTTACAAGGGACGAAATTGGCTGTTTAGCTAACAAGTGTACCGCTTCCGGGGGGAGAAGATTAGAGAATAGATGGGTAGCTCGCTCTGCTTCCGAGGAAGGTACATCTCCACCGACAATATTGACAATCCGCTTGATTTGTCTTTTTCCCTTACTTTCAGGTCTATTTTTATCTGGTAAATCTTGACTATCGCTGAGGCGAGGAGAGCGAGCAATAATAAATTTCTTTCCCCAAAAATCTTCGCCGTCGTACATTAATTCCCAGGGAATCCACTGTTCATTAGTGGAGATAATGACAGGGGAACCAATCTTCCAAGTTCGCATTTGTTTGGCCACTTCAGAGGGAATTAACATCTCGAACAAGTTAGCGCCAACACTCTGAAGATTGAAACAGATACTCTCCCAACGCTCATCAGAGGGGTTTCCTTGTTGTACTACTTCTGTTAAGAAAGCATTCAAACTTCGCAAGTCATCTTCAATTTTGTCCTGAATGTTGGGAATTGTTTTCTCCCACTCGCCTAATCGATTCGCTGGGAAAATGGTATAGAGTAATTTACTTTCTCTCTCAATCCAAGTAATATTAAGTGTATGTTTATCGGGATTAACCGTCATACTTTCTAAGTTTTTGAGACCATCAATTGGGTCTTCCATTGATAAAACTTTTGGCGATATTTTATTATACGAGTAGGGAACTACATTAGCTGGAAGCAGGACATATCCAACTCGTGTTGCTCCTTTAAAAAACTCAATCTCAATAACTTGCTCACCTCTTTCAAGAGGAACAAGGGTAAAAATCACTTCGTTGGAATCGCCTTTAACTGGAACAGTCAACTTCTGTTGATAAGGTCTTATGGCAAATGCTGGAGCAGTAACCTTGACATTTAGTTCAACTTGCTTAGTACTGCGTCCTACTGTAAGCAAAATTTTTTCTAGAACACGAGTAAATTCTGGAACCTCTTGAGTTAGCTGAATCTTTAAATCAACTTTTTGTTCAAGAACACATTCTGATGGGAATTCGATTCGAGTGTGGCGTTCAATTGTTACGCTTTTATCTTTATCCCTAGTACAATTTTTAGAGATTAAGGGTGGTTCTAGTAAGGTTAGTTCGTTATGCTTCTCGTTAAGAATACATAGCATTTCCATAATCATTCTGCGCTCGTTCATGGTTAGGCCTTTACTGGTAATAGTGCCTCTATCAACAATTACTGATAAGCTTGTTTCTGGATGAGTGAGCAGTTGAAATTGAATACAGAAATCAGCCAACTCGAAATATTGATTATCAATAGCTTTATAAACTGTATCAAGGAAATTCAAATCAACCTGACTCAGAATAGTTGCAAATTCAGCCACAAGGCTTTGAGTTTCAGCAGCAAATTTCTTTAAGAGAGTATCAGCTTCACTCATCTTATTTTGTCCCAACAATGCAGCAAGTTGTACGAGTTGTCTGTTGCGAGTGTTAGGAAAGTATGGAGCCAGGGCATAAGCCTCACCAAATTCCCCTTCTCCCAGAAGAGCGACAATCGGTTTCAGCCAAGTTTCACGAGGTGTTTCACTACGAGTTTCCATTTCCTATACCCTTCCTGACAACGTGGAAAATCTCGTCCTCACTGGTACTGGTAATCTTAATGGCACGGGTAATGCTTTGTCAATCTGGCAATTAATGCCCCTCTCGCTTTTACCCGGACAACAGATAGTGCCACGACCAATATTAACACCATTGTTACTAACGTCTTTACCGATGCTAATGGGGCAACAGCCGGAAATCAAGCTCTCGGAATTAACAGTGCTGTTTTAGTGCGGGACAATAGTTCTTCTACTTACCTAATTATCAACGACGGTACGGCGGGTTTCCAAAGTGCTAAGGATTTGGTGATTAATCTCACCGGATTAACGGGTAGTTTACCGGCGCTCGGCACTATTGCGGTCAATAGTTTCTTTGTCTAAATTGATGGGGGGGATTAATTCTCCCCTTTTAATGCTCCCGTTCAAGTAATTTTGATACAAAAAAAGTTAAGAGGCTCTTCTCGACTTTGTGTTATAATTTTTGTTTATAAAACCATTAAATACCTATCAAGCAAGACTTTTAGGGCTATTTTGACGTTCGGCGATGCTCAGTCGAGCGGCGGAAGAAACTAGAAAATATCAGTATAGACCTCGTTTCCACACATAAACCAGAAGAACCCAAATACTGATGGGCAGTTAGGAGTTTAAGCTTGTCGAGAGACTGTAAGACTCCTTGGGATTCGTCTCAAAAAGCAGATTTCTGTGAAGCAAGAATCTCCCATCACACAGCTTGGCATTGTGATGGCGAGAGTGTCACAATTGTGTTCAATTACTCGTCATCCCAGTCATGCCTTCCAGCGGTCAAGTGAAATCGATTTTTTTTATTATCCTCTTTCTCCTCAGTATTCTAGGGGGTATTCTACTGGCTTCGCTACTTCAACAACCAGCGATCGCCCAATCGCCCTCCTCGGATACAGTGCTGAATCGTTATCAAATTGGAGAGCAAACCTATCTAGAAAATTGTGCCACTTGCCATATTGCCATTCCTCCCAGTATCCTACCGAGTCAAACTTGGAAAAAAATCCTAGAAAATCCTAATTCTCACTATGGTATCCGTTTAAAACCAATTGTTGGCATTACTCAGCGTCTTATCTGGGATTATCTCAGTTATTCTTCCCGCCCTCTTAGGGAGACTACTTTTGTTCCCCTCTTAATTGAACAGTCCAGCTATGTAAAGGTTTTGCACCCTAGGGTCAATTTACCCACTCCTCTCGGTCACACCACCTGTGTCACCTGTCATCCCAACGCTTCCCGCTACGATTATCAAACCCTTACCCCCATCTGGGATAATGCAGCCTAATCAGTTTTCAGTTATCAGTTTTCAGTTTTCAGTTCACTGATTACTGATTACTGTTTACTGATCACTGAGAGGAGGTGCAGTGAGGGTGATTTCGCCGATTTGGCCAGCTTTACCCATTAATTGGGCAGGGTTTTCGTTAAGAGAGATTTTAACAGCACCAGCATTGCCCGATCGAATATTTAAACTCTTTTGGGCTGTCCAAGTTTGTTTGGTCCCGGGTTGGAGAGTGCCTTCATGGACTTTTTTGCCATCGGCAATTACCCTTACCCAAGCGGCCTGTTCAATAGTTACTTCGGCTGAGAGAGGAACTTTTGGCTGAGGAGAAGGGGAAGGAGAGGCTACCAGCGCAGGAGAGACTACCGGTGCGGGGGAACTCAAGGGGGAAGGAGAGGGAGTAACGCTAGGGAAGTTAGAGAGAGGGGGACGGAGGAAAAGATAGCCAATACCGCAAAATATGCCCGCCAGCAAGCCTAGCCAGAGATACATCCCGAAAAAGCCTGATTTAGTTGGTTGGGGGCTAGTTTCTGGGGCTGGTTTTTCTGGTTTTACCCGTTCCACTTTTGGGGCAGCGGGTTCAGCCTTGGGGAGAGGGGTAACTTTTGTGGGCAGTTTTTTGGGGATAGTTACCTCTTGGGCTAATTGTTCCGCACTAGGAGACAAGCGATCGGCTAAAGCTTTACCATCAATTTTTAGAGCATCACCGTAGCGTTTAATAAATCCCTTGACATAAATTAATTCTGGTAATTTCTCCCAATTCCCCGTTTCCAACGCTTCTAGCATTGGTACTCTAATCATCGTCAGGGCGGCGATATCGTCTATGCTCAGGCAGCTTTCTTCTCGTTTTTGACGTAAATAAGTCCCGATTTCCTTGATTTGTTCGGCTTGTAGGGGACTGAGTTGACTCATAATTCCAGTCATAATCTATACCAACTTAGATGATAATCTCGATTTTGTTATTTTGGGATAATCTGTTCTCTAGAAGCTCCTTTTACCTTGTCACCATTATTGGCGAAAAAGTTCCGAAAACTGGCAAAAATCGGCAATACTTGCCAAAGTTAAGTTTTTTATTCCAGGGTGACTGCACTGACCAGATAATACATACATTTGTTCTTAATGCTTGTTTTTCTCCAACTCTCAGCAAACCCTAATTATGACCTTGATTCCCCATCCCGACACCACCCCCCTTCACCTTACCTGTGCCGTAGTCACGGTGAGCGATACTCGTACCCCGGAGACCGATAGAAGTGGCCAAATAATTCAAGAGTTACTAACTCGATCGGGTCACGATATCGGCCTATACTTAATTATCCCCGATGAACCCTTACAAATTCAAGCAATTTTACCAGAGATTAGCAATCAAAATCGGATAAAAGTCTTAATTTTAAATGGGGGTACAGGTATTGCTCCCAGAGATACTACCTATGATGCTTTAGTACCTTTATTAAGGATTACTTTGACCGGTTTTGGCGAATTATTTCGTTATCTCAGTTATCAGGAAATCGGCTCTCGTGCCATGGCATCGAGGGCAATAGCTGGGGTTTATCAAAACTTATTAGTCTTTTCTCTCCCTGGTTCCACTAATGCCGTTAAATTAGCCCTAGAAAAACTGATTCTTCCTGAAATTTTACATCTGGTTAAACAGCTGAATGGGTAATTTATTGGGATTTGATCTTGGCTGAAATTTCTTGAAAACATACATCCCAAAAATAGCCAGCTAGATTCACAGCACTTAACAGTTTAGGAATTCCTTCACTTAGACTAGCAAAACCTTGATTTTTAATCTGGAGAAAATCGATAGCGATTGCAAAAGTTAAAAGTGCTAAAGCAATGATTAAAATTTGGTAATAAGTTTGTCTTATTCGCCGCCAAAATGCTAAACCATAAATCAGAATTGCGAGGCCATAAACAGAGATAGTCAAGAATTTGGGAATATTAAAATAGAGGAGAATGATATGAATTCTGAAGATTTCATTGATGGCAAAAAGTCCCGTTATTATACCAGAAAAAAGTAAAAAATTGTAAGAATTATTGAAACTTGTCTTGCGGGACAATAAAGCATAACTAAAAAGGCAAACAATCGGAGGTAAACAACAAAGAAACTGAAAAGAATGGGTTAATAAACCAGCGCTCGGAGTTGGGGGAGTAGCGGGAGGATAAAACAAAAGACTAGAGTTTGATTTTGCCTGATCAACCCAAGAAATCAAAGCTAAAACCAAGAGGAGAACGACAAGATTTATTTTCAGAAAATGCTGTTCTCGTGAGGACATAAGTAAGTAGTCGTGCAAAATTAATTTCCTAGTCGAGACAGGAGACAGGAGACAGGAGACAGGAGACAGGAGACAGGAGACAGGAGACAGGAGACGGGGGACTCCGAGACAGCTATCAGGGATCAGATTTGAATTTTTAGTTCACTGTCGGCCTGATCACAACAAAAAGCGTTTGGCTGAGGGGTGACGGCTTGGATGTGTAATTAATTTTGCTTAGGTACTTATAATAGTTTAGTATAACAGTTTATAATTGTGGCTATTAATCACGGTATAATTCACAAAGTGCCGCTTTCTACCCGCTCGATCTAAATAACGAAGCGCCAAGCATTTCCCCAGTTTTCTATGCTCGATCAAAAAGAACTTTTGTGTTTATTACAATTGGCTAGTCCCATTTTACCCGTGGGGGCCTATAGTTATTCCGAAGGGCTAGAAACCCTCGTCGAAAAGGGGATTATCTCCAATAGTGCCAGCTTAAATGATTGGTTAGAGCGATCGCTTTGTCAAGGCTCGATTCGCTTAGAAACGGCTGTTTTGCTAAGGGTGTATCGTTGTTTTTGTCAAGAAGATTTTACAAAACTTAATTATTGGGACAATTGGTTATCGGCAACGCGGGAAACGGCCGAATTAAGACAACAAAGCTGGCAAATGGGGCGATCGCTGCTAAACCTATTGCGGGAGTTAGCACCGGCCAGAGATAATCTACCGGAACAGGCTAATTATGCCACCGCCTTTGCGATCGGGGCAAGTCATTGGCAAATTGGGGAAGAATTAGCGGTTTTAGGCTATTTACACAGTTGGGCAAGTAATTTAATCAATGCGGGATTGCGTTTAATTCCCCTTGGACAAACCCTAGGACAAGCACTTCTGATCGGTTTACAGCCCAGTTTATTAACAGCAACAGCAGATATTATCAGTTTAGCCGATGAAAACCTGAGCAGTTGGAGTTGGGGGCTAAGTTTTGCCAGCATGAACCACGAAACCCAGTATAGTCGTCTATTTCGCAGTTAGCAATTTAGGGAGAAGCGCAGGAGAATGACGGAAAAAACCGAATAAGGTATAGTATGATTGAAAAAAATCTTAAGTCCTAGTTCTCGCTTTCTGAGTAACTAAGGGTTTTAAGGAAAGATGCGAACACTCTACCTAGCCACAGTGTACCAATGTTTAGTCAATCAGAAAAAATTCCCGTTTCGGTGTTAATTCCCGCCAAAAACGAGGAGTCTAATCTTCCCGCTTGTTTAGAGAGTGTTGCTAGGGCTGATGAGGTGTTTGTCGTCGATTCCCAAAGTAGCGATCGCTCGATCGAAATATCTACCAACTATGGCGCTAATGTAGTCCAATTTCATTTTAATGGTCGTTGGCCGAAAAAGAAAAACTGGTCCCTCGATAACCTGCCTTTTCGCAATGAATGGGTATTAATCGTCGATTGTGATGAGAGAATCACCCCCGAACTATGGGACGAAATCGCCACCGTGATCCAAGATCCCAACTATAACGGTTATTATCTCAATCGTCGCGTCTTCTTCCTCGGACAATGGATCCGTTATGGTGGCAAGTATCCCGACTGGAATCTGCGCTTATTTAAACATAAGTCGGGTAGATACGAGAATTTAAACACGGAAGATATCCCCAACACGGGAGATAACGAAGTTCATGAACACGTTATCCTTGATGGCAAGGTGGGCTATCTGAAAAATGATATGCTGCACATCGATTTCCGCGATATCTATCATTGGTTAGAAAGACATAATCGTTATTCCAACTGGGAGGCCCGGGTTTATTACAATATTCTCACGGGTAATGCCGAAAGCGGCACGATTGGAGCGCACCTGTTCGGTGATGCAGTGCAGAGAAAACGCTTTTTAAAGAAAATTTGGGTAAAACTGCCCTTTAAACCGCTGCTGCGCTTTATTCTCTTTTATGTTATCCGTCTCGGTTTCTTGGATGGCAAAGCTGGTTATATCTACGGTCGTCTTTTGAGTCAGTACGAATACCAAATAGGGGTTAAATTGTACGAATTACGGCAATTTGGCGGTAAATTAAACGTTAATGCCCAGGCTAATCCCCCAGTTAAACCCTCGGAACCTCAACCGGTAGAAATGATTAAATAAGTCCTATGTCCCCAGAAATCCGCACCGATGAGGAAGCGTGGCTAGATCTGCGTACCTACGATCAATCTTGGTTTGATCGCGGTCGTTCTAATCCAATTATCCTACTTTGGTGGTTAGTACAGGGAATTCTTTTTCCCCTCAGTTTGCACCAGATGGATAGCTTTCGCTGCGCTGTTTTGCGGCTATTCGGGGCTAAAATCGGCCAAGGTGTGAAAATTCGCCCGACGGTTAGGGTGACTTATCCTTGGAAAGTAGCGATCGGCGATTATACTTGGATCGGCGATGATGTGGTGATTTATAGTTTAGATAACGTTACCATCGGCAGTCATTGTGTGATTTCTCAAAAATGCTATCTCTGCACTGGCAGTCACGATCCCTGCGATCGCTCTTTCGGCTTAAAAACCACTCCCATCCTCATTGGTAATGGTACATGGATTGCGGCCGATTGTTTTCTGGCTCCGGGGGTAAAAATTGGCTCTAATGTTGTTATTGGGGCAAGAAGTAGCGTATTTGCCGATATTCCCGCTCAAAAGGTCGCTTGGGGTAGTCCCTGTCGTCCTCAATACGAGAGAAGGATGAATTCTTATAGCAGTTAAGCTAAGAGGCATTTTATCTCAAATGTCGGGGTGAAGACTCAAATCAGCAACGCCTAAATCAGCCATTTGTTCGTCCTAAAGTCGAAAGTCTTGCTCATAGGATACCGTCATTGATTTATCTCTTTCTAAGCTCAATTAACATTACATTAATAATCCGCCAAAAGTGAGAGCCTAAAAACGGATGTGGTGTCATAATGTGTTGTTTTCCTGATTGTCTGAAGATTGAACGCGAAAGGGAGGCGCGACATAATCGGAAGGCAAATAATTTTCGGGAATGGTTGTTGTATTTCCATCTCGTAGGGAGGTGTAACTGGGAGAGAGAATCTCAATCCCAGCTTCATTACACTTGTCTTGAATATTTTGATGGAGTTCTGAATAAATTATTACCATCAAATTGGGTTGATTAGTGTAAGCGTTTAATTGATAACTGATGTAAAAATTATCGAGGCTAGTTTGCAGGACAAAAGGTGCGGGTTCTTTGAGAATATGCTCAGTTTTTAGAGCAGCTTCAATTAAGGTTTTGTGGGCTTTTCGCCAAGGCAGATCGTAACCTAGGGTAATCTTTGTCTGAATAATTAGATTTCTGTTTAATTCCCGCGAGGAAATACTAAAGTTAATCACATTACTACTTAATAGAGATGAGTTAGGAATAGTAATGATTTTATTAGTGGGAGTGCAAATGCGAATGACTAGGAAGTTTTTTTCAATTAGATCGCCAATTACATCTCCTATTTGAATGTGATCTCCGATGCGAAAGGCACGGGTATAGATAAGAATAATTCCCCCGATAACATTGGCGATCGCAGAAGTAGAACCAAGGGATAAAAGAAGACCGAGAAAAACAGAAATGCCTTGAAACGCCGGAGAATTAAAACCGGGCAAGTAGGGAAAAGCCACTATTGCTGCTATGGCAATAATTATGACTAATAGGATATTGTAAGTAGGTTTAGCCCAATCAGTATAAAAACCCGGAATAATCAAACTTCCTCTTTCTATTGCTGTAAAAAAGGGCTTGATTAGTCGGATTAAGTAGTAAGTGATAAAAATGATTATGGCAATAATAAAGGCATTGGGAAGATATTGGCCAATAGAGGATAAAACCAGTTCTAATGATTGAGAAAAATAACCTAAAATACTCTCGCCAAAAACTCTTGTCCAGGGAAATAAACGAAGGACAAATGTAGCATAATTAAATAATAATAAAAACAGAACAAAGAAGCGAATTATGCGAAGAACTCGCAGCCAAAAGAAGCTGATTTTAGAGGAAGGTATAATCTCAACATTCCCGATTTGAATACCCGGTGTCAAGGATTCAATCAAACGTCTAATGAAGGGAAATAGCTTCCCTGAAATTTTGATAACTGCAAAGCTAATAATCAAGAAAACAAAGCTGGCTATAACCGTATAAATGATGTTCTTAAGTAGTTGTTCTGGTTTTCGATCTTGTCGATATTGAGTGATAGCAAACTGAATTTTTTGTAAAGCTTGTTGAGCTAAAACCTCTGGGGTTGAACGATAGGCTTTTGCGTCTCCCTCAGTCACCGTTAGAATTACTTCTTGATCTAAACTTAAATAAAGTGAGTTATCATCAGGAATCTGCTTAATTTTCAGGTTCTCAACGGGAATAGAATCATTTTGAGCAATTCTTTCAATTCTCCTGGTAATAGTGTTAGCTCTCTCCTCCGCCGAAAATGAAGAAACTCCCCGCCGGATAAAAAAGAGGGGTTTTCCATCTAACATAACTGGAAAGCCGTCAATTTTGTTTTCCAGTTGTGTCGGATTTTGAGCTATTCCCAAAAGAGGGGTGCTTAGAGTCAGTAGTAAAACTACGATAAATATTACTAGGGTATGCCCAGTTTTTTTCATCCATCCTCTAGCTCTAGATGCTGTAGTTAGCATTAAATATCTTTGATTAATATCGAAAATTGGTACAGATTTCATAAGATTAAGTCAGATTTTTCTGTGTAGTAGGGTAAGTAGGAAGGCACAATTATTTGTAGGATGGGTTAGCGCACTTCGTAACCCATGCGGTCGTTGGGTTTCATAATTCAACCTAACCTACGTTCTCCAAGGTCTGCCTAAAACTGGTTTAATATTCAGTTCCTGATCATTATTTCTGACGGGGTGACAAAGAAGCCTAAAATCCATGAGAAGCCAAGTATAGCAAAATGTGGTAAAAAAGGAAGTTGCCGTGATTAATTTGGCACGACCACTGACAATTGCTCCAGAGCTATCGTTCGGTAATTCAGACGATGAGAAGTTGATGCCACTTTTCCGATCAACCCCTGGCAAAAGTCAAAAAATAATCGACGATAACATACAAGGGTTAATTATTGCTACTATGGCAAGAGTACCTCTCGTCTGACTTCCACCAGAAGTCTATTGATAGCTTCGGGAATTGTCAAAACCGGGATGTAGTTACTCGTTGAACACCACAAAGGCTAAGACATGGAGTGTTATTTATGAGCCATTTATCCCTATCTGAACAGATTACCGGGGAACTTCTGGCAATCCTGATCGAAGAAGAAGTGACCTATCCCTGGGATGTAACCGCCGTTGAGAGTTATGATCCCTTAGACGTGACGGAAACGCCTTTTTCTCTGTGTGAAGGACTAGAAGCGACGGTGCTTGAAGGACAAGCTCATGGATTCTTTAACAGTTTACACCAAAAATTCCCCACAGTTTCCGTTTCATACCGGTCTACAATCTTTGATAAATTTGCCTCTTTACTACCGGCCGAACATTTAAATCGTCTAGTAGAAAGTGCTGAAAATCTAGTTAATAGTCAATTAGATAACTTTGAGCGCCTTGTTGTTTGTCTTAGCGAGCTTTTTCCCCAATGGTCCCCAGAAGATTTACAGGTTTTTGCTCGTCCCTACGCCTATACTATGCGTAATGGCCAGAGTGAAACCAATATAAAAACCGAAAATTGGCAAAATCTTTCCGAAATTGAACAAATTCGCCGCAGTGCAGCCATCGCCAGCCAGATTTTCCGCGATTTGTCTTCTCCTCAATAGTCATCTCATTTTATTCTGCACGACTACATTAGGTTACACTTAATCTTTATGAGAAACGCTATATCTATTTATTTGATTTTTTGCTTTTTGTTTTTACCCGTCAGAAGGATTTTATAGCACTTTTTAGGGTTGGATGCGCCATCAGACGCATCCTATCTTTTCAAAGTTTCTTACATTTTGCTGAGAATACGCTGGACTATATCCATTCCTGTGAAGGCTTGCCAGCCAAAAAGACCTAAAATGACGGCATTAAGAGTAATGTGGGTGATTCTGGCCAATTCATTGCCTTTTTGCATTAAAGGTACTAAAGCGGCACTGATTGAGATTAAACCCACCATCCCTAAACCCGCCAGCAGATGGGGACTGACAAATAATTTACCGTTATTAATATAAGTCACCGCCATACCCCCGATCGTCCCCAACACCATTAAAGCGAGGATTAGGGAGCCAATTTGATAGTGTTTAGTGCGAAAATCCTTGGGCAATAATTGTTTTTTTAGGTCTTTATCTGCTGTACGCGTCCGTCGCCATTGTAGCCCCGAATAGAGGGCATAGATAGTTAATCCTAATAAAACCCACATGAGAATGGGATGGCCAAATTGTGACCAAGTTTTTACGGCACTGGGAATCTCGAAGTTCATAGTTGTCTGTTCTCATCAAAGATCGCTTCTTAATAAAAATTAACATGAATCGCTCACTCTTCCTTATTTTTCGGGTCATTAGACCTGTCAGACTAGATCAGCAAGATAGCTCACCATCACCAATACTCCCCGCTCCCCGCTCTCCTATAGCTTTTACACAGGATTTAGTAAGAATAATAACTGCTGCCTGAAGCGGCAAAAATAAGGGTTTCAACCTAGACGCAGTTTAGTGATAATTCTTTGACAATAGAGTTGAATTCCTTGCAACTTAGCTAGGGAGAATTTGGGTTTAATGGGAAGGATCAGTAAAGACATAAAACTCATCCGCAGCAAGCGATAAACAAGGATAGTTAAAGTCGTATGTTTTTCGAGACTGAGAAGATAACTATAGATATTATGCGTTAGTCTTAGATAACCATAGCGACGGGTGATAGAAGATGGTTCATGAATGATTTTAATCTGATTGGTAACAACAACTAAATAGCCTTGATTTGCGTATCTTCGGGAAAAATCAAAGTCTTCGTAGTAGATAAAGTAATCGGGATCAAAATGGGGAGAAGTGGAAAAATTAGAGAAGTTAATTAATAAACTACATCCCGTCACCCAGTCGGGAATAAGATAGGGTTTATCTCCATAGTCTAAGGATTCCTCTACTACGTTAATTGTGCCGATTTTAGCATTAAATTTTCCCCAACCAAACCAGATTTTACCATCCGGTTCGTAAATTTCTGTACCAGCGATGGCAACTTCGGGATATTGCTGAAAAAATTTGCTTGCTTTCTCCAGAGAGTCTGGTAATAAGTAAGCGTCGGGATTAACTAACCAAACGATAGCTTCTTTGTCTTGTTGATAAATCCAATCAAGTCCTAGATTACATCCTTTCCCAAATCCTAAATTTTCCCCCGCTTCAATAATCTTGACTCTTTGCGCTGCTAAAGATTGGAGATTTTTATCTTCAATGGAATTGTTAACAATGATGAGAGTAGCAGATAAGTCATCGTTGAGGGAAGCGATTAAACGCTTAATTAATTCCGCGCAATTGTAGTTAACGGTCAATAGATAAATCATTACAGATAAAAGGTAGGAGTCACTGGTAATTAATAATTGTTAGAGAATAGAGAATAGCTTTCCCGTGCTAATTACTTTTTACGAAGACGACAGAGATTAAAATTTTCGATTTTGGTGGGAAAGGGTTGACAACTTTGGAAATCAATAACGAGATTTTCCTTCGCTAAATCCTCCACTATATCAGGGGATTTTTTATTAAAGTCTGTTTGCAGAATGTAGAGAGATTTTGGGGGAGTATTAGCAATAAATGTCTCGGCATTTTTTCGCATTAAAGTTCCCTCACTGACTCCAGTATTGCCTTTGAGTCTCACAAAACGAGTCGAAGCGGGAAAATAAGGAACAATAAAAGATGTTCCTTCATCTCCCCAGATAACAATCGTGGAATTTTCGTAGGATTTTAATGCTTGACTATCGATACCAAAATAATTATCTGACCATCCCATTCTCCACCAATCCATCGGTTTAACCGTAGTGACAATTAAGGAAAATATTAGCAAATTTATGATTAATAATGGTTTTCTGCGAGGATAAAGATAGGCAATAATCAAAATAATTAAAGCGGGACTGATTAATTCTAATGGCATCAGATAACGATAGATAGAAAATCCTACTAACCAAATAGAGTAAGCGGTCAGATAAAAAGGCAGTAAAAACCCTAAAACTGCACTGTATGTTAAGTCAGGTTCAGAAGATAGATTGCGCTTAGAAATAGCACGAAAAATAATCACTACTATTAGTAAAATTATCAATAAATAGGTGATAGCTAATCGGCTATCTTGGAAAGGAACCTCAGAGACAAGAGTTTGTCTCTGGATAAAATAAACAGGATAAAACAACCATTGCCAAATATCTTTAGGCAAATATTGTATCCCTTTAAAATTGTAGTCGGTTTCAATATAAGGAGATTGAAAGATTTTATTATAGAAGGGAAAAAGAGGATTAGCAAACTTTGTCCACATTAGGATAATCCAATAACCAGCAGTGAGACTAAAACCCACGGCCATTGAGAGAATTGATAACAGGAGGTTACGGAATTTATCAGGCCAAGAATTAGGTAAAAAATTAATGGCTACCACAAAGCTAATACCATACAAAGCATTGGTTAATTTAAACCCCGTTGCTAATCCTAATAAGAATCCAGCTAAAAGAATATTTTTAGTAGGAATTGGCAGATTTTTCCCTAAACTACTAACTATAAAAAATAATCCTGC
>SFBL01000140.1 GCA_007095785.1 Microcystis aeruginosa Ma_SC_T_19800800_S464 | reverse complement strand
GTAAAGAAACTGGTCAAACTAATCATATTGAAAGATTAAATAATACCTTTCGACAAAGGATTTCTCGGCTGGTGAGAGAGAGTCTATCTTTCTCTAAAAAAATGGAGAATCACGTTGGGAAGCCCTTTAGTATTTTATCCATGACTGCAATGCACAGCAAAGCAAAGGATTAAGCCGCCATCACTACTACCGAATCACCACCCTTGAGTTCTGCTTCACTTTCAGATATTTCTATCTTATAAACTCCTGCCATATTTTTCCTTTAACTCTACTAATATGATATTCTACCCTATCTGTAGTCAGATTTTGGAGAATTGGTATAATTATTTCAAAACTCGTAGAGCTACTTTTCACCTCACCGTGCATATATTTCTCGTGACAAAATATCCTAGAAAGGTGTTTCAGAAAGAGCATCTGGAGTTTTTGAAGGTAGCTTTTCAAAACATAGCCGAGAAATGGAATGCGAAGGTAATAGAGATTAACGGAGAATCAGACCATATCCATATCCTTCTGACTTACCCACCCCATAAGCTGTTAAGTAGTCTAATCGCTAACTTAAAATCAACTTCTTGCAAGCTGATGTGGGATAACTTTTCAGACCACTTGAAAGAGATATATGGTTAAGATAAGAGAATTTTGTGGACAGGGGCATATTTTGTGGCTAGTTGTGGCGGTGTCACAATAGACCAACTTAAAAAATATGTTGAGAATCAGGATTCCCCTGAATATTAGTTGTGCTTCGCTGTTTTATACTGGTCGGTTTTTCATCTCGTCGGTGAAACCGAGGGTTCCTTCAAACCGACATTTTAGGTAAAAATCCCCAACTGTCCTGATCAGCTGTCCGCGCATTGAAATTGCTTGTGGAGATGAGGCAAGAGTAAAGGTTAATAATAGCCATAATCTGCTTCAGTTTGGGTTTGGGTTTGGGGGGAGAGATATTCAAAATTAGAAGGATCTCGCAGAAAGCGAAATATTTCCTCTTCGAGACGATGAATTAGATAGGGTTCTATGGAATTAGAATCGCGTAAACAGGCTAAATAGCCTTCTACATATAGCCGAATCTCGTCAAAACGCGAGCCACGGTGCCAAAGATCCACCATGTCATCGGTTAGTCTTTGATAGTAACGAATGGATTGGGTATCTTGGAGCATGGGCAGTAGAACAAAAAAAGAGAGTGGGGGTAAGTGTTTATGGATCATCGTAGGGAGAATTGCTATTCTCGGTCTCCGCTATCTCTATTGTACCCACCAAATCGCCAAAACACAGGCGAGGGTATTTTCAGTGATCAGTAATCAGTGATCAGTAATCAGTGATCAGTAATCAGTGATCAGTAATCAGTGATCAGTAATCAGTGCGCGCTGGAGCAGGGAGAGGAAGTTTGAGCATTTGTACTAAAATTTCCAATACGTAGTTTAAATGCAGTACAGATGATCAATCAGGAAAACTAATAGTTAGCGATCGCTCGTTGCTAACTGGTTTTTCTACTAATTTGGCTGAATTATAGGCTGTTATTGATTATTCAGGGTTTCTTTGTCTTTTTGCCCGTTCAATTTCTGCCTGTAGTTCTGCTATTTGTCGCTGTAATCTTTCGCTTTCGCTATCATTAGCATCAACATTAATTGAGCTTTTTACCCCTGTTTTGGCATAGTTTCCCCAGCGAATTTGACGATAGGATTCCGAGTTAAACCATTCCTGTAGATAATGGACTCTTTCTACGGAAAAAGGATGGGTTAAAAAGGAACCATTACTGCCATTATAAATGAGAAATTTATAAATCTGGTTTAAGTTATCTTGGTCTAATTTTCGGTAGGATTCCCCTTGGCGAATAAATTCTTCTAAGTTGCATTCATGTAGATATTTTTGACTTCCTCCTGCACATTTCATTAAAGTTCTCAGGACTAAATTTAAATCATCGGTAACTAATAAAGCGGCCCTGTCTGCTGATAATTCGGCTTTTCTGCGCCATTCATAAAAGGCATAAACTAGACCGGTAGTAATGGCTTTTCCTAGTCCTAAAGTGATGTCCCCAAGCAAATTAGCTGCCCCCATCACCCAAAAAGACATTTGAATTAAAATACTATGATCGCATTTTAAATGACCTAATTCGTGGGCAAGAATTACCCGAATTTCTTCTTCATCTAAGAGGTCTAAAAGGGCAGTATTAAAGACTATATAGGGATGTTCTGAACCCAAAGAATAGGCATTCGCTAAGGAGTTTTGGCTGACATAAAGATTCGGTTCTGGGGACATATCTAAATCCCGCAGACATTGGCGATATATACCGTATAAAGTGGCATATTGACGCGGGCCGACTTTTAGATCATTGCCCATTAATAAAATTTGTTGGGGACGTTCATAGAGATATTCGGAAAAACTTTTCGCTAATAAGTCAAACCCCGGCACTGATCTTAAGGCCTGTTCAGCTTGCTGATCTAGGGGATGTTTAAAAGCTTGACTGGAAATATCAGGATAACTTGGCATATTTTTTTCAAGGGGAAAGTAAAAAGATAAAAATGATAATTCAGTCGTTAATCAGAAATAAACGGGTATCAATTGCCATAAAAATCCCACAAAAGAAGATTCAGATATAAAATCAGCAGAGCTAGATGAGTTTTATTATTGTTAACTATCCTTAACAATAATTCCTAGATTCGATAACAAAGCTTGTAGGTTAGTTTGCACGGCAGCGGGTTGGTATCTCTTAATAGTTTCTAGGGAATTATTAGCGAGTTTTTGCCACAATTCCCTATTATCATAGAGTTCGATCACTGCTTGGGCAAATTCCTCGGCAGTATCGGCAATTAAAACATCTTGGTGGTCAATTAATCCCATACCTTCCGCACCAATTTTTGTGGTAATAGTTGGTAATCCGAGGGAAAGACTTTGACCAATTTTACCCTTCATTCCCGCACCAAATCGCAGGGGAGCAACAAAAATCCGACTCTTTTGAAAATAGGGTTCTACTTCGGGAACATAACCAGTGACAATTACTTGATCACTGGCTAATTCCTTCACTTCATCCTTAAGGTTACTTCCCAATAAATTAACAGTAATGTCAGGACGGGATACCCAAACTAAGGGCATAATTTCTAAACATAACCACTTAACTGCATCAATATTAGGAGGGTGATTGTAGCTACCGATAAATACTAACCCCGATCGCTGGTCAAAAGCAACTTTTTCTGACAGGGAAATTTCCTCGTGAATATTGGGGATTACCCAAACATTTTTCACTCCTAAAGAGGATAAAACTTGCTTTTCGTCTTCGGTTACTACCACGGTTGCTTCCGCTTGATTAGCATAGTTTAACTCTAATTTCTGATAGGTTTCCCAACTCCAGCTAGTATTTTGATAACTGGGATCGAGATAGTCTTTTTGCCGTTTTAAACGTAGAAAATGCAGATCAATTGTATCATAAATAATTGGCACTTTTGTTTTTAAGCGAATTAAATCCATATATTTATCGCACAATTCGGGCCGACACAACCAAACTCCATCAATCAGGGGTAAATATTTGATTAATTTTTCTTCTAGATTATATCTTTGCGCTGTGCCATAAATAACTTCAATTCCTAGCTGTTGCAGGACGGAAGTATAGGGTTGTTCAGGATAGCCATTATCGGGAAAGAAAATCACTGAATAGCCTAAATTGAGCAGTAGCTTAAGAATATTTAATAAACGCACACAGCCGGACTCTCGATCGTATAGTGGAACGTAGGAGTCAATGACTAAAATTGTCGGTTTTCCTTGTAAACGTCGGGCAGCTTTGGGTACATTATTAGCATCGTTATCTAGGTGTTTGGTTAATACCTTTGACCATTTTTCTCGAAACTTAGTTTGATTAATAACTTGATATTGTTTGATCCCACTGGAAAGGTCTGTTCCCGAGGTGATTCCTTCGTAGTGAATGACGTTAGATTGGGGTTGATAGAGGACTTGATAATCCAATTCTCGGATGGCAAAACATAAGTCTGTATCTTCGTAATATGCGGGGATAAAGTCTTGACAAAAACCACCTAATTGCTTAAATAAGTCCGCAGGAACTAATAAACTTGCTCCCGAACAATAGTCCACGGGACGCACATAATTATATTCTGGTTCATCGGGACTATCTAAGCGTCCATAATTCCAACCATCGGCAGAATTCCAGATAATTCCCCCCGCTTCTTGTTGTTTACCATTAGCATAAATTAACTTAGAACCCACCGCACCAACTTGGGGATTATTGACGATTAATTTTAATAAACTTTCTAGACAGTTTTCCAGAATTCTAGTGTCGTTATTGAGAAAATATAGGTATTGACCTTTTGCTTGACTAGCTCCATAATTACAGGAACGAATAAAACCAGAGTTTTCTGCATTAGTTAATACTTTGATTCCTTTAACTAAAGTGGCTAATTGTTCTAAGGTTTCATCAGTGGAAGCATCATTAACAATGATTACTTCATAAGCTAAATCAGAACTTAAGTTAACACTCAAGGATTCCAAGCAGTTAAAGGTGTAGGCAAATTGGTTATAAACAGGAATAATAATCGAGACTAAAGGAGCATCACTACTGGCAATTTCTAGGGGTCGCGGTTCAGCTAATTTAGCACTTTCGATCACCTGTTCTTCAAATTCAGAGGAACTCTTTCCTGTGATAATTTTAATAATTTTTCGTTTAGTCTTTTTGAGTGCTGGTTTCCATCCTTCCTCCTGGAGACTAAAGGCAAATTTTTTGAGCAGTTTTTTAACTTTGAAAATAATCATTATTACCATAAATACTCCTCTAGAGAAAACCAATCTTGTGCTAAATTTAAATCTCTTTCTGCTCTAACAATAGCTCCTTCTTTTAATTGTTGCTTGAGGTAGTTTCTCTGTTGTTCCATAATATATAATTTAATCGCTTCATTAATTAAATTATTATATTCTTTTTCAGGATAATCACTACTCGCCAACCATCGATCGAGAAGTTGCATGGTATCTTCAGGGAGGGTTATCTGAAGTTGTCTGGCCATTTTGTCTTTCCTAGCTATATCTAGACAATAACAATTATAAACCCCTAGAGCAATTTTAGTTCCTGTCGGGATAAATTCTGGGGGCCGCAGCGATTAATTTTTGGGTGTAGGGGTGTTGGGGATGGCTAAAAATTTGTTCAGTGTCACCCATTTCAACAATTTTACCCGCAGTCATCACCGCAATTCGATCGCAGAGGAATCTCGCTAACCAAAGATCATGAGTTATAAATAAATAAGTTAGATTAAATAACTTTTGTAACTCTAACATTAACTCTAAAACCTGTGTCTGGACACTAGCATCGAGCATACTAACCGGTTCATCACAAATAACTAATTCCGGACGAGTAATTAAAGCGCGAGCAATGGCTACCCTTTGCTGTTGTCCTCCCGATAACTCTCTAGGATAGCGTCGATAAAATTCCTCTACCGGTGTCAAACCGACTCGATCTAACATTTCTAAAACCTGTTTTTTAGCCGTTTCTAGACTGACTTTTTGATGGATAAAAAGCGGATCGGCGATACTTTCTCCCACCGTCATTAGAGGATTGAGACAAGCGAGGGGATCTTGAAAAATCATCTGCATTAAGCGCCGTTTGGGACGCATTTTTTCCCCCGACAAAGGGGTTAAATCTTCTCCTAAAAATTCCACTTTTCCCCCGGTGGGTTTAATTAACTGTAATAGGGTTCGCGATAGGGTACTTTTACCACATCCCGACTCCCCAACTAAACCGAATATTTCCCCTCGATACAGTTCAAAATTCACTTCATCCACCGCTTTAATAAATTTCTTTTCTTTTTTGAAAAAACTATCTAAAAAGTTACCTTCTAGGGTATAATACTGTTTTAAATTATCCACCTTTAACACCGTTTCCTTGCCTTGAATTGCCGTTGATTTTTCCTCCCGTAGCTGTAGGTGTAAAGCAGCGGCTAAAAGAGAACGGGTGTAGGGGTGTTGAGGTGTATTAAAAACTGTTTTTACCAATCCCGATTCGACAATTTTGCCCCCCTTCATCACCGCTAATCGATCACAATATTCTCCCACCATCGCTAAATCATGGGAAATTAACAATAATCCCATCTCTTCCTCGCTACATAAACGCTTTAATTCCCGCAGAATTTCCGCCGAAACTGTCACATCTAAACTGGTGGTAGGTTCATCGGCAATAATTAACTTAGGGTTTAATAATAAAGCTAAAGCAATGGCCACTCTTTGCCGCATTCCCCCACTAAATTCGTGAGGATATTGGGACCAACGATTAGCAGGAATTTTGACTTTTTCTAGGACAGTACAAGCTTGACTTTTGGCTTGACGATAGGTTAAATTTCGTCGATGAGCTTGCAAAGTTTCCACACAATGATCGCCAATAGTCATCAGCGGATCCAGTCGCGTCATCGGATCTTGAAACACTAATCCCACCGCTTCCCCGCGAAACTTTTCTAACTGTTTGCTAGACAAAGATAAAAGCGATCGCCCTTCAAAGGTAATCTCCCCTTCCACGTGAGTGCGATTAGGTAATAACCTTAAAATAGCCTTACCGATGGTCGATTTTCCACAACCGGATTCACCCACTAATCCCAGAGTTTCCCCTTTGCCTATACTAAAAGATACCCCATCGATCGCCCAAGAAGGAGAACTTAATTCGGTCGGGTAGGCAATTTTTAGGTCTTTAATTTCCAACATAACGCGATCGGTAAGGATAAAAGTTAGGACTTAGGGTCAAGTATGCCACACAAACGGCGATCGAGCATTTAATCACTAATCGACAACTGCCCCTAACAAAACCCGACAATACCCCTTTAAAGTCGCCACTCGCTCGCTAATTATCAGTAAACGCTTCTCCCGTCCTTGCCGCGCCGAGGCCAAAAATAACCAATCCGTCTCCAGCAATCGCCACGATCGATATAGTTCCGTCTGGACTGCGCGCCAACGATTAGCCACCTCTGGGCTTAAATTGTCATCATTTAGTGACAATATCTCCCCCTCTAGACAGGTTTGTAAAACTTGAAAAGATTGTAACCCCGTGGAAGCATCCCCATCCAGAAGGGCAAGACTGAAATCCTCCAGTTTTCTTAACAAAGATTTGTAGGCTTGATGGTAATTTGTCGGTAGCATCCAATACAAAGCGCGTTAGAATTTGTTACATAAGATTAACGATTTGCCGTCACGGTTGCAAGTCCTCCTCCCGACCAGAGACAAAAACTTAAAAGAATCCCGCCCTTTTCGCCGATCGATCCGATTCCAGTGTTAGAGAATTAAGCAATCTGGCATCCCTTCGGCCTAATAATTTTCTAGTTATCCGTCTCCACCACCCCTACTATCCATCTCCCCGATCTAACCATGAACGCCATCACTGCCATCCAACCAGAACCCCTGACCGTCCTTCCCCGGGCCACGGAACCGAAAAAAGCGTTAGTTTTACCCGATTGGCTGAAAGAATGCCTAATTACCTACGAAAAAGACCCCCAGAATCCCGATATCGATTTAATCTCTAGGGCCTTTAATTTCGCCCACAAACTCCACGAGGGGCAGTATCGCAAATCCGGGGAACCCTATATCGCCCATCCCATAGCTGTAGCGGGATTACTGCGGGATCTCGGGGGTGATGGGGCAATGATCGCGGCGGGATTCCTTCACGATGTGGTGGAAGATACGGAAGTCACCCCCGAAGAAATCGAGGCTAGATTCGGTGTCGAGGTGCGTAATTTGGTGGAAGCGGTGACAAAACTCTCCAAATTCAACTTTTCTAGCAAAACTGAACGGCAAGCGGAGAATTTTCGCCGAATGTTCCTGGCGATGGCTCAAGATATCCGCGTCATCGTGGTAAAATTAGCCGATCGCCTGCACAATATGCAAACCCTCGAACACCTCACCCCGCAACAGCAGCAACGCATCGCCCTCGAAACTAGAGAAATCTTTGCTCCTCTGGCTAACCGTTTAGGGATTGGGCGATTTAAATGGGAATTAGAGGATTTATGCTTTAAATACCTCGAACCCGATGCTTATCGCACCGTACAGTTATTGGTATCGGAAAAACGCATCGATCGAGAAGCCCGCATCGAAACCGTTACTAACACATTGCGGGAAAAATTGCAAGAAATTGGCATAAAAGTTCTTGATTTACAAGGTCGCCCCAAACATCTCTACGGCATCTATCATAAAATGCACAATCAAGGCAAAGAATTCGAGCAGATTTATGATATCGCCGCCGTCCGCATTATCGTCGAAACCAAAGAGGAATGTTATCGTTGTTTAGCCATAGTTCACGACCAATTTACTCCGATTCCCAACCGTTTTAAAGACTATATCGGTTTACCAAAAGCTAACCGTTATCAATCCCTCCATACCACCGTTGTTGGTTTAAATGCCCGCCCCCTAGAAGTGCAGATTCGCACCCTAGAAATGCACCATGTTGCTGAATACGGGATTGCAGCCCATTGGAAGTATAAAGAAACCGGTTCTAGTCAAACAACTTTAACCGCTGCGGATGAAAAATTCTCTTGGCTGCGTAATCTTCTCGACTGGCAAAAAGACCTTAAAGATGGCCAAGAATACATGGATGGCCTGAAAAATAATTTCTTTGAAGAAGATATCTATGTTTTCACCCCCAAAGGTGATGTGGTCGCCCTGGCCCAAGGCGCAACACCGGTAGATTTTGCCTATCATATTCATAGCGAAGTAGGTAATCAGATGAAAGGGGCAAGAATTAATGGTAAATGGTCAGTTCTTGATGCTCCCTTGCAAAATGGTGATCTGGTGGAAATTCTCACCAGCAAAAATAGTCACCCTAGTTTAGATTGGTTAAATTTTGTCGTTACTCCTAGCGCCAGAAATCGCATCCGGCAATGGTACAAAAAATCGCGCCGAGAAGAAAATATTAGCCGGGGTCGTGATTTATTAGAGAAAGAATTGGGTAAAACTGGCTTCGATGCCCTGCTGAAATCAGAACGAATGCAATCGGTGGCTAAACAGTGCAATTATGTGGCAGTAGATGATTTATTGGCGGCTTTGGGTTACGGCGAAGTTACCCTAAAAAATGTGGTTAATCGTCTGCAAGAAACAGTTAAAAATCAACAGGAAATTTTAACGGCTAAAAATCCGCCCGATGTCCTGACTGATTCCCAATTGATTCTACCACCTTCTCCCGTTCAAAGGGCTTTACCCGTCAGTAAATCACCGATCGCCGGTGTGGAGGGATTAGTCTATCGTTTAGCCGGTTGTTGTTGTCCTTTACCAGGAGAAAATATTACCGGTATAGTTGCCCATGCGGGGGAAGGTATTGTTATTCACCGTCAGGGCTGCTCGAATGTGGAAAAAGCCGAAGCTGAACGCTTAATTCCTGTTAGTTGGAATCCCATAGATGACCAGGGACGTTATCCAACTTATCCAGTAAATATTCAGATTGAAGTGATTGATCGCGTCGGGGTTTTAAAAGATATTCTCTCTCGTTTAAGTGACCAAAATATTAACGTTCGCAATGCCGGAGTTAAGACTAATTTCGGTAAACCCGCTTTAATTTCCCTGAAAATTGAAGTAAAAGACCTGCAACAATTTGAACGCTGTGTTAGTCAAATTAAGCTGATGAGCGATGTTTTAAACGTTCGTCGCATCAGTCAGGTAAAAAGCGATCGAGAGTAGGTTAAACCTACAATTTCTGATCCTATCCCCTGAACGCGGGAGTGCCTTAGCTTTGGAAGTGGGATCCTGACACTGACTAAAACCACGCTGCCAATATCTGCACTTTTTGTCACCGAACAGCGTAGGATCGATAATTAATCCGAGCGCAAAAATCCTTATGTTATTATCCCTACTGTCAGTTATCAGTTTTCTGATTAGTTTTCTGGTGGTTGCCCTGATTAAACAACGTTTTAGCCAACAATTGTTAGATATTCCCAATGAGCGTAGCAGCCATAGTCAACCCACACCTAGAGGAGGTGGACTCGGTTTTGTCGTCGCTTTTGCTCTGACCAGCGGCCTCAGTTATTTTCTCCTTTCTCCTTCCCTACCTCTCATTCCCCTGTGGTTATCCCTGACTCCTTTAATTATTATCGGCCTTCTCGATGATCGTCGCGGTATTCCCTCTAGTATTCGCTATTTAGTCCAGTTATCCTCCGCTAGTGTTGCGGTTACTTTTTTCGGTGCTTTTCCCCAATCTTGGCTATTAGATTTAGGTTTTGTCGGCAAAATTTTGGCTATTATTCTCACAATTATCGGCCTGACTGCGATTATTAATTTTTATAATTTTATGGATGGTCTTGATGGTTTGGTGGCTGGCTGTACGGCGGTACAATTAGGATTTCTCGCTCTCTATTTTCAGCAACCAATTTTATGGCTTTTAGTGGCAGCTTTAGGCGGGTTTCTCCTCTGGAATTGGTCGCCAGCTAAAATTTTTATGGGTGATGTGGGTAGCACTGGTCTAGGGGCAATTGTCGCTATGGTCTTACTTAATAACCAGGGCAATCAAGGTCAAGCTTGGTCAGCTTTAACTATCACTTTTCCTCTGATTGGTGATGCTATTTATACCCTGATTTGTCGATTATTCAGAAAGGAAAATATCTTTCAATCTCACCGCAGTCACCTTTATCAAAGATTACAAAAATCTGGCTTGTCTCATTCACAAGTAGCGATTATTTATATGGGGGTAACTCTCCTGATTGCTATTAGTGTTAACTACTTGGGAATACTAGGAGCATGGCTGAGTTTATCTCTGATTCTAGCATTAATTGTTCTGGGAGAAATTTATCTGAATAGGAGAGTTAGCGAGCATAATTTAGCGGTGACAAGAAAAAAATAAATTGTTTATTGCTATGGCTCAGGGGTTGGTAAAATTTAGAGAATGTTAAAGGAACGTCGTGATTTAATTTAATCGTCCTAAGTAATTTTGCGTGCGGTACTTACCAAATTAAGTTATACTTTTTTAAGAGCCGAAAATAAACAGAGACGACCTAAACCCAAGATGGCTGGTGAGAAGTTTTCCTGACTGGGGGACTCTAGATTGCAACCGGCAAATTCTTGCTGTATTTCTCTTAGAAAATAGGGCCAAATGGTCAAGAAAAAATTACCGCTAAAAATTATTTGATCGATATCCTCAAGACTTTTTTGCTGTTTTTCTAACAAATCATTAATTTTTTGTCTTAAATTATCTAGATATGGTATGATGACCTTCTTATTTAAATCGCTGCGACTGACCGTCCAAGTATGACCAGCTAGAGAGGAGGTAAATTCGCTTTCTTCTTGGAGGATTAATTTGGTTAATCTAGCGGCCGCTAGTAAAGATTTTTTTAAGGGATTAGTATCGGTGAGATCGGAGAGGGAAAGAGGCAAAAAAGAACGCCAGAGAGGATAAATTAAGTGAGAGAGTATGGCCCGTTCATAGGTGTTTTCCCCGTAGTTAAAATGGCTCATAGCGATCGCTTGACGGGATAAAGAGCGCGTTTGCGGCGGCACTTCCACTATTGCTAAAGTGGTGGTCTCCCGTTTCCCTTCGATCACCAGTAGGGTTTGGGGTTGGGGTTGGTCGCTAGTGGGAATATAGGCCAGAGCAGTGGCGATCGCTGTTTCTAGACTAGAGAGGCGATTGGGGGGTATTAGTTGCGCTCTGAGAAGGGCTTTTTTCAGGTCATCCGTGGAGGTTTCCCCGTCATCGGTGATAATAATAGCTTCTAATCGTTCTAGGGCTTCCGAGAGCCAAGAATCGGCGCTAAAATCCCGATTAGATAGCCAGCTAATTAGATATTCTTCCACCTGGGAGCGGGGTAAGCGATCGCTTGTTCCCGTTGCCAGACTCCAAGAAAGAGGATAAAAATCGATCAGTCCTTGGCTTTCCCGAAAAAAGACGATTTTCACCCCCTCTGGTTGCACCTCCATCCCCAGGGACCAACGGGCAACTTCAGGGGTTCGAGACTGCAATAATAAGGGAGAAAGCAGCGCTCTGGCCGATTCTAAATGTTGACGAGTGGCGATAATTGTCTCGGAAGTAACTTCATACGGGTTAACTAGAGACGAAATTACCCCAGAAAGAATCCGATCAATCTCGGTCAGTAGGGAGGAGAAATCCTGTTTATCGGTCACTAGATCACTAAAAATACAGCAATTCTCATTTTGAAAAAAAATCAGATAAAATTCTCTTATTTAAATAGAGAACTTGTGTAGAAGCATTATTTTTTGACAGATAATTATTATCCAACGCTGGAGATAGACAGGTT